>CAZWPU010000274.1:0-2408 GCA_964635605.1 uncultured Bacteroidales bacterium
AAAGGAGAATTTGATGTTAATCAGATTGAACTGCTTAAACCTATAGAAATTAAAGGATTTCTCGACCAGTACGTAATTGGCCAGGAAGAAGCCAAAAAATATCTTTCGGTAGCTGTTTATAACCATTACAAAAGGTTAATGCAGGAAAACCTAAAAGACGAAGAAGAAATAGAGATTGAAAAATCAAATATTGTACTGGTTGGTGAAACAGGTACCGGCAAAACCTTATTAGCCCGAACGATTGCCAAAATGTTGCACGTACCATTTACCATTGTCGATGCTACGGTATTAACTGAAGCAGGATATGTGGGCGAAGATATTGAAAGCATCTTAACACGGTTGCTTCAGGTAGCCGATTATAATATAGAAGCTGCCGAAAAAGGAATTGTTTTTATTGATGAAATTGACAAAATTGCCCGTAAAGGGGATAATCCTTCAATTACCAGGGATGTATCCGGTGAAGGTGTTCAGCAGGGATTACTAAAACTGCTCGAAGGCTCAATAATAAATGTACCGCCTCAGGGTGGAAGAAAACATCCTGACCAAAAGATGATTCCTGTGAATACTAAAAATATTCTATTTATTTGTGGTGGTGCTTTCGATGGAATCGAACGGAAAATCGGGCAAAGGCTCAATACTCAGGTGGTAGGATATGCAGCCAGCAGAGAAAAAAATCAGATTGACAGAAACAATCTATTGCAATATATTGCTCCACAAGATTTAAAAGCATTTGGTTTAATCCCTGAAATTATTGGACGAATCCCTGTGCTTACTTATTTAAATCCTTTACACAAAGAAGCGCTTCGTAAAATTCTTACTGAGCCTAGAAATGCAATCATCAAACAGTATAAAAAACTGTTTAAAATGGATAGTATCGATTTACATTTTAAAAATGATGTATTGGATTATATTGTTGAAAAAGCCATAGAGTTTAAGCTTGGAGCGCGAGGGTTACGTTCTATTTGCGAAGCAATCATGATGGATGTAATGTTTGATATGCCTTCGAAAAAGGACAAAGAACTTACCATTACTCTCGAATATGCTAAAGAAAAATTGGGTAAAACCAATATTCAAAGGCTCAAAGCAGCCTAATTAATGTTTCATTTAAATTTTTTAAATCCTAATCGTGGTTTACATTAAACAGTCGCTTCCGGCGACTGTTTTTTTTCATGCCCTCTAATCCGCCAAGCCGCTTGGAGCGGCCAGGTGGATAGCCTTAGCGGATATTTAACCTTTTTCCCTGTCCAGCACCAAAATAGAAAATGGATATTTATTCTTTTCATCAGATTCAAAATCACGCTTATCCGTTACTTCCCATTCATCCATATCTATTTCCGGGAAAAAAGTATCTCCTTCAAACGAATGATGAATCTTAGTCAGGTAAATCCGGTCGACCAAAGGTAATGCCAGTTCATAAATTTTCCCTCCACCGATGATGAATGCTTCAGAATCGTTTTGGGCCTCTTTTATTGCTTCTTCGAGCGAATGTACAACAACACAGCCTTCGGCAGAGTAATTTTTATCCCGGGTAATAACTACATTGGTGCGGTTAGGCAAAGGCCGGCCATTGGATTCAAATGTTTTTCGGCCCATAATAATACAATGTCCGCTGGTTGTTTCTTTAAAATGTTTTAAATCTCTGGGCAAATGCCAGATTAAATCGTTGTCTTTTCCTATGACGTTATTTTCTGCTACAGCTACGATAATTGAAAGCATAATGAGTTGGTTTATTGGTGAATTGGTAAATTAGTAAATTAGTAAATTAGTAAAAAAGTGTTATTTTGATTTACATTGATTTTTTAAGTAACTGATATACCCGTTGAGTTTAATTAAAAGTTCATCAACTATAACACTTAACTCTGATTTTGTTTCTTGATTTAACAAGCTTCTTCGGCTTGCTTTCATTATCCAAACTTTTGTTTCTAACAATGATCCTCTGGCATAATAGCAAAACTGAATATTTTCTTTATAGAAAAATCTTCCGTAACCTTCAGCAATATTTGCAGATATAGAATCGGCTGATTTAATAAATTGCTTTCCTACTGTGTCTTTTTCAAAATATTTCCAACCAGACACTAAATCCCAAACAATTTCACCAATTTCATTTGATAATTGAAAAATCTCTAATTTTTCTAAAGAATAAAAATCGTTCATTTTATAAAATTATTTTAAATATTATTATAAGATAATACTAAAAACATATTCTTACAAATAACTCCATTCTAATTCTAATTAAATAAAATCCAGCATACTCTTATCAAAAAATATAAAATAACAACGCTCACCCAATTTACAAATTTACCATTTTACTATTTTTCATTTTTATACCGAAATAGCCCCCTTTATATGTGGATGCGGATCATAATTTTCCAGGACAAAATCATCAAATTCAAAATCAAAAATATTCT
>CAZWPU010000275.1:0-2407 GCA_964635605.1 uncultured Bacteroidales bacterium
CGAAGTTTTTTTCCTTTTTTTAGAACTGTTTTTCCGAATTGGGAGTGCAAATATAAGTCTACTTTTTGATTTCACAACACTTTTTCTTAAGATTTTTTAAAAAAAATCTCAACCATCTATTTATCAGTACACTATTTTTTAATCATAAAAAGACCAAGCTATCCCATATTTAAAAACAGGCTGTGGAGAAGGATAAAAAGGAGCATTATAATAGTAATTTTCATTTAAAGCGCTGTTTAAGTAGCTATATTGAAAATAAAATCTTGCTCGTTTTAAGGTGAAATTAGCAAAAACATCAAATCGATGAAACTCTCCCATTTTATGTTCAAATTGTCTATAAAATATGCCCGTTGGAGGCATAAATCCATCCGCATAAAAACTACTGGCATATCTATAATCAACACCTATTTGTACCAGAAGGTTCCCCCCTGTAGTTTTAAAATGTAATAGTTTCTCATAATACAAAGACTGATATAAATTAAACTCAGGAAGTGCTAAAATTTCATTATTAGATGATTTTTGATAAACAAACCGAGAATTTGAATGAATAGGACCCAACGTAATTTTTTTTGATAAGTCTACTGATAAAATATTGATTTGACCTAAATATTGATTTAAATATGCTGTTGAATCAAAATAAAAATAATTTGTAATCTGACCGTATTTTATTGCTGATCTAAATCTATACTTTGAACTTTGAATGGTAAGGTCAATATCCCATTCTTTATTCATTCTTAAATCATTATTCCATTTAAAGTGATTAGAAGAAAACTCTGAATAAAAAAAGTCGGGGCTTTGATTAGTATAATTTCCGTTAAAAGCTATTTCAAAATCATTGTATAAATAAGCAAGTTTAATATTTATTAATGAACTATTTTTTTTGTACCCTGTAAAATAATAATCAATCTTTCCATTAAAAAGAAATTGATCAAATAAAACGCTTTTAATAAAAAAAGAAAAACGATTATTATTTTTTAAGGACTCTTTATTTGTTCTAATAATTGTGTCTTGACTTGAATTCGCAAGGGTATCAGTAAACGTAGTATCAGGGATGATATTATACTGATATTGCATTTGCTCATTATACAATGATAATCGAGAGCTAAAAGAATTTTTATATCGATAATGCAATGATAAACTGTTTGCAAATCGTTTTTGTCTGACCTCATCATGCGTTTTAGTCGAGTCAATAAAAATATCCAAATCCGAATAAAAGGGTTCAGTTAAATCATCATCAAAAAATTTCCGTACATCACTATTATAAAATAGTTCATGAGATAAACTAAAACCAGAATATTTGAAAACCTCGACTGTATCAACAGTACCTTGCTGCCTTTCTTCATTTCCTTTATCATCCCTAATTTTATTATTTATACCCTTTTTGCCAGAAAGATTACGTTTTGTATCCTTAGATTGTACTATGGATGTATCATTTCCATTAATGTTTTTTGAACCCTTATAAAGGGAAGAATCTGATGGGTTTTTATCATTACTGGTTAAAGCATTCGTAGAATCATTCTTCTCCTTATAAATGATTTGTTTTTCCCCAAAATGATACTCATGAGCCAGATATAATCCGGATGACAAATTTTGATTTCGGGCATTAGAAAGTTTAACCGGAATATTTAAACGATTACTATATTCATCACTTCCCAAATAATTTAAACTATCAATCCCCCCATTAAGCTGGCTTTTATTCCGATTTAAATAAAAATTCATATGCGCTCTATATCGATCGGCATGAAAACTGGAAAAAAGTTTAATAATATTCTGTCTAACTTGTTGTTCTTGATAACGTCCATTGGATGAGATCATATCATAATCAATTCCAACATTAAAATCGGGAGTAATATTTTGTGTATGTAGCACACCGAGTAATTGTTCACTTTCTTCTTTAGGCCCTGCATTACTATAGTTTAATAAAGTAAACCGCTTTTTTGTATTAAAATATAATTGATCCTTTGGCTCGTGAAAATAAATTGCATAAGGCCCACTAAAGACAAAACCGGTTTTATATTTTACTCGATCATAGTAAATATTTGATTCAGCTGGAGTTCCCAGGTTCCCTAAATAAGTTGTAGTTATTGTATTTTCTAATAATGGATTATACCGCTGAAAACCTTCGAGTAATGTATCAGTTTCTTCATACTCCAGGCTTAAATCAGATGGATTAATTTTCCAGTTATAAATATTTCGATATTCAAGGCTATCAATCTGTCCATAACTTAATAAAGACAATAATATTAACCCTAAAATAAGGGAATAAACTTTTATTTTCATGATGGCAAAGATAAAAAATCATATCATATATAAATCAGCCACTAATAAAAAGATAAGTTATTTAGATAAAATTTAATAAAAAAAGCCTCAATCACAATGATTGAGGCTTCAATAAAATCGGCGACGA
>CAZWPU010000276.1:0-2389 GCA_964635605.1 uncultured Bacteroidales bacterium
AAATCGTTGATAAAAAGGGGATGTTTAACCTGAAATTTATTGATTTAGTCAATTTCTGAATGTCAAAAATATATCCAATTAAATTTTTGGTATATTTATTGCTAAATTTATCGTGTAAATTTTATCATTTATCCAATGGAATCTTTGAAAAGAAACGCAAAACCTTTTGTATTGATCCTATTTTTATTTTTAATATTTTATACGGTTCAAGCACAAAAAGATCCTGCCTGGTTGGCCAATTCATGGCGAACAGCACAGTATCCCTCCAATGTTTATCTTACGGGTTATGTTCAGGATGAAAAAAATAATAACGAATCGACAGCAGATGCTGTTGGAAGGGTAACCGCAATGGCGCGTGGAAATTTAACCGAAAGCATTATCTCATCCATAAAAAGTGTAAACGATAGTTACAGCCAGAGTATCTCCGACGGGAAATCGGAAACCATCAAAGAAACTTTTCAGTCTGAAATACAGGTTTCATCCGACCTGGAAATCAATGGAGTAAAGGTCGAAAGTTATGTTAAGGACAATACCGTTTATGGTTTTGCCTATGCAAATAAGTACGAGATTATTGGCTACTACAAGTCAACGCTGAATATGAAAGTACAACAAATTGAGGGTCACATTAACACAGCTAACGAACTTGAAGAAAAAAGAGAAAAAATTAAAGCCAAAGAAGAATTTAATAAAACCCTTCCTGTTTTCGAAGATATTAAAGAAGCCCAGGGAATTTTAAGTGCATTAGATAAAAATATCTCACAGGATGAGTTGAAGATGCAAAAAACGATGCGTTTGTATAATGAAGTTGTCCAAGCTAACACGAGATTAGAGCAAGCTGTTTTAGTATATATTTCTACGCAGGAAGATTTGTTTGGAGAGAATATATCCGCTATTGAAAGCGGACTAAAAGCTATATTAGCTGAAAATGATTGTAGCTTTACAGCAGAAGAGCAAAATGCGGATTGGAAATTGTATGTTAACGCATCATCCCAGGAATTTAACTATTCAAATAAAGTGTATTTTAGCTATGTGGTTGCAGAGGTACAGCTTTTTAAAGCACCCTCGGATAAACATGTTTACCAGGATGCCTTTGAACAAAAAGGAGCTCATAGTAAATCGTACCAGGCTGCAGCTGGGAAAGCTTATAAGGAAATAAGTAATTTAATATCGGATAAAATTTTGAATTGGATAAATCATTAAAATATATCATTATGATTAAACGAAACCTAATACTCATATTTTTTGTTTTTGTATCCATTTTAATGGTGCAGGGACAGGAAGAACAAAAAGTAGCTGTATTCGATCCCGTTGGAGACGTATCTCAGAATTTAAAAATAATTATTCGCGAAGAATTGAGTAATGCCGTTGTGAATACGTTGGGTTTTACGGTGTTGGAACGCGAGTTGATAAATAAAGTACTGGCAGAGAGCGAGTTCCAAATGCAGGGCCATGTGGATGATACCCAGATTGGTGAACTGGGTAAAAAGATGGGAGCGAATTATGTATGTTATGCCTCTATTTCATCGGTAGGCGGAAATTATTATATTTCCTGTAAGATGGTCGATGTGAAGACGGCGAGAATTGAACGGCAGAATACAGGTATCACTGAACACGGGCTGGACGATCTCTTTTCGGTTGTATCAACCGTTTCGAGAGCCATGTTGCAGCAACAAGCTACCTCCGTAAAGAGTGGTAGTTCGAAGACTTCAGTATATCGACAGGTATATGATGTAAATGAATCCGATGCCAACGATTTAACCGAGATAGATATTCATGGATTAAGTTTATTGGTCATGCCCGTTGATGCCGCTTCTGATAAAGTTACATGGCACGAAGCCAATGCATTGTGTTTAGAGAGTACTGCATATGGTTTAAAAGATTGGAGATTGCCAACAAAACCGGAGATCGCAGGGATGTATGCACAAATACGTGAACTTAAAGAGATGGAAGGTTACTGGTATTGGTCAGCAACACCTGAAAAGAGAGATGTTTACTACCGTCAGGCTTTTGATGCCGATAAACTGGCTCCGGCAAAAGCAGATGCAAGAGCGTTTGTCCGATGCGTACACAGCAATGGTACCATTAACCTGGCTGACCATAATGGAGTATGGGAATATTCTTTATATGGAACAACTTATTTAGTAATGCCAGAAGATGTGCCGGGCGAATATCGATGGGAAGAAGCCCGGGATGCTTGTGAGTCTTCTTCAGCATATGGTTATAACGACTGGTATTTACCTTCCATTGAAGAACTTGAGTTTCTTTATAATAACCGGGTAGGATTAAATATGCCGGGTACCTGGTACTGGTCATCTACGCCAAAAAGACAGGGTTCAACAAGAGCCATGTTGGAAATAAATTTTGAGGATGGGAAAACTTATGATACCGG
>CAZWPU010000277.1:0-2386 GCA_964635605.1 uncultured Bacteroidales bacterium
CATGTTCCTGTGCATACCATTTAGCCAAATCGAACATAGCCATAATGGCTTCGGTAAACCGGGAGCTTTCAAGTGGCATGAAATAGGCAAACACAAAAACTACGATAATCCACGCCAGTATTTTTAGTTCTTTTTTAATTTCCATTTTTTTATTTAGTTTTTTTTTTATACAAAATAAGGTATTTTTTGTTCGTAAAAAAACGAACAATTTTTTTAAATTTTTTTAGAAATAGATGATTATAACGTAATAGATTCCAATAATAATGAAAATTACTGAAATCACTCTGCGGAACCATATTTCAAATATTTTCAGGCTATTATAAAGCTTGCCTACTCCGGAAACGGTGTAAGCCAGTAACCAGGCAAAAATTATCACCGGAATTCCTGTAGCCAGAGCAAATACAACCGGCAAATATAATCCCGAAGCACTGCTGATGGTCATCGGAATAAGCATGCCAAAATAAAGCACACCACTGTATGGGCAAAAAGCAAGTGCAAATACAATTCCCAGTAATAAAACCTCCCAGTAGTTACTAGTTCCGTTTTCCTGGAAGCATTTAGTTAAACCACTCATTCCCGGGAATTTTATTTTAATCAGATCCAGCATAAACAGACCGATAATAATTAATAACGGACCCAGTATTTTTTCGCCATACTGTTGAAACCAACCGGATATTTTAAACTGGTCGGCACCGATAAAAATGATAACAGCAAGTAATGTATAAGATATGGCTCTACCTAAGGTATAAACCAATCCGTTTTTAAATACCTTTTTTTGGTGTTCAACATCCTTACTGATAAATCCAATGGCTGTGATGTTTGTGGCAAGCGGGCATGGACTTATGGCAGTCATCAGTCCAAGCACAAATGCCGACAATAAGGGTAAGGAGCTGTTGCTCATTACATTATTTAAAAATTCTTCCATAAAAATTATTGTAGGGAATCTATTTTTTCTTTAATGATTTGTTTCAATTTTTTCGGATTCGTTTTGGCATTCATAAAACCTTCATTGGTTATGTTAATCTTTTTATCGCCACTAACAATTAACAAGGTTTGCCCTGAAACTCCTAATTTCTCAGCCTTTTCTAAATCTTTAGATTCATCTAAATTAAAATCATCAAATATTACATCATCACCATATAGTTCTTTTACAGATTTTTTTGCTACATCTTCAACAGCTTTGCATGTTACGCACCGGCGAGTGTAATGAAAGTAAAATACTTTTACCGTTTCGGCTTTAACTGTTGTTTCTTCTTTCTCATTTTTGTTAGCTTGTGCCGTGCACGAAAGGTTCATGCTTATGGCAATCAATGCAATGGTTAAAAAATTAACAATTTTCATAGTTTATTGATTTTTAGTGATTAATTCTTTTAAATCTTTTGTTGGAGGTACCCGTCCTGAAAAAACGACCTTTTCGTTTATAACTAATCCCGGAGTGTTCATTACGCCATAATTCATAATGTTCATAATATCTTCTTCTTTAGAGATATTTGCTTCAATATTTAATTCTGCTACAATTTTTCTTGTGGCTTTTTCCAGCGTTTTGCAATTGGGGCAGCCGGTTCCTAAAATTTTAATTTCCATCTTATTTTATTTTTAATTGTTTGTAGTTCGTAAAACAACGAACAAAAGTATAAAAAAAACGATTATCGCAAAAATTTTAACATTAATTTTTTAGCTTCTTCCCAATTTTCATTATTCAGGCAGTATTTAATTTTGGGTGTTTCTATTTCACCCTGAATTAAACCGGCGTTTTTTAATTCTTTCAAATGTTGCGATAAAGTAGATTTGGCTATCGGAAGAATATCCGTTAAATCGCCACTGTAGCAACACGATTGCTTTCCCAGGTGCTCTAAAATATATATTCTTACCGGATGCGACATGGCCTTTGCAAAGCGTGCCAGCTTTTTTTGTTGTGCTGTAAATATTTCAACTTGTTCCATTTTGTTATTCGTTAATTTGCGAACAAAAATACAAAAAGTATTTGATTTTTTGGTTGGTTAGTTCATTGTATTCTTTAAAAAGTTATAGATAAAATTAACGCATAGATTATATTTTTTATAACAGCGACTAATACTTTGTATTTAAAGATTTTAATAATTTTTAGAATGGTTTTCTGGATGATTGATTTTTAACAACGTACGAAAAGTTATCAACAAAGTGGTAAAAAATGGGAGAAAGTGGTATATTGTGGTAAATTTTTGTATATTTTTACAAGTTAATTAAGGTGTTTTTTATGACAACGTTTATTGGCGACTATAATTGCAGAGTAGATGAAAAGGGCAGGGTTACTTTCCCCTCATCGCTTAAAAAGCAGATGGATACTGTTTTGCAGAATCGCTTTGTGGTCAAAAAAGACATCTTCGAACAATGCCTGGTTTTGTAT
>CAZWPU010000278.1:0-2381 GCA_964635605.1 uncultured Bacteroidales bacterium
ACAAATTTAAAAAATATTCGTTTAAATTTGTTTTTATCATAGAATTCGGCAGGCACGGCGTTCGGAATGACGTTTTCAAACCTTTTTGGACGGCCTCTTTATTTGATCTATTATAATCTCTTATTTTTTGGGTGGTTTATATCCTTTTTGCTTGGCAGCCTCCTCCAATCGTTGCTGCCATTTGGATTTTTTAACCGGTTTCTTCTTATTTTCATGCAACTTCCTCAATAAGGTTTCATCATCCACAAATCGCCGGATAATTAATGTTTGTCCCATAGTAATTACATTGGACAAGAAATAATAGTAACTTAATCCGGCAGAATAACCATTAAAGAAGAAAAGTAACATTACAGGCATCATATAATTCATCATAAACTTCATTCCGGGCATTTGCTGATTAGAATCGCCCATTTGTCCACTGTTTATTTTAGTAGAAAAGAACAGAGCTAATGCCATTAATAAAGTAAATAAACTAACATGATTCCCATAAAATTGACTTATAATTGGAATATCTGCACTCCATGAGATAATTGCATCATAGGAGGATAAATCATCAGCCCATAAAAACGCCTCTTGTCTTAATTCAATAGATGACGGGAAGAACCTAAACAGTGCAATCAAAATTGGAAATTGAATAAGCATCGGAATACATCCACCCATGGGGTTAACGCCTGCTTTTTTATAAAGTGCCATGGTAGCCTGTTGCTTTTTCATGGCATCCTCTTTTTTCGGAAATTTTTTATTAACCTGATCAATATCAGGCTTTAACACACGCATCTTTGCTGTTGACAAATAAGATTTATAGGTCAACGGGAACAGGACAACTTTGATAAGAATGGTAAGAATTAAAATAATTAACCCATAACTAGCAATAAAATTATCCAAAAAGTTAAAAACCGGAATTACAACAAAACGGTTAACCCAACCAAATATACCCCATCCCAGTGGAATAATATGCTCAAATCCTAAATCTTGCTTTTTTAGGGTAGTATAATGATTCGGCCCAAAATAAAATTGAAAAGGTACGGTTGATTCTCTTTCATAATCGAAAGGTATTCCTATCGTAGATCGAAAATGCTTTAAGTATTTAGATGAGTTGGGTAAATCATTAAATTCAACTACCGCGTTGGTAAAGAAATCTTCAGCAACTAAAATAGATGAAAAGAATTGCTGCTGGAACGAAATCCATTTTACTCTTGTATTCAACTCCTCACTATTTTCATCTTTACCACGTGAAGTTAATGTATTAACATCATCCTGGTAATATTTATAACCAATGGTAGTATACATATTTTCATTGTCGGCACCTTTCTCTTGTTGCGGTGAGTACATTGACCATTTTAAATCGATAACACTTAAATTGCTGGCAATAACTTCATTAATTCCCACAAAATTGATATCGAAATCCATCTTATAAGTACCCGGATAAACCGTGTAAACATATTCGATATACTGATCTTCACTGGCATACAACCGATAGGTCATAGACTGTTGATCATTTTCAACTACATAATGTTTTTTTTCATTTTCAAGATTAAAAAACAATTCATCGGTAATGATACTTTTGTTTTGCGAAAAGAAATTTAAACCAAAAACGGTTGAATCGCCATCGAATAAAATCAAAGGTTCCTGTGTATAGGTTTTATAATCTTTAAGCTCAACAGAATAAATACGGCCCCCTTCGTTGCTGAATTTTATTTTCATTAAATCGTTTTCTACAACCGCAAACTCTTTTTCTCCTTCAGCTGCGCTGGCAAAGCTTCCATATTTTTTAACCAATTGTTCTTTCTTGGGTGTATCTTCTACCTGCTCTTCAATTTTAGCAGTCTGGTTTATAGCTTTTTCTGCTTTTTCTGCTTTTTGTTGTTCAGCAACATTTTGTTGTCGTACCAACTCTAAGGAATCTCTCCTGTGCTTAGCTCGCTCAATCTCATCTTTCGAAGGTTGATTAATTACACTATAAACAATTAATATAGCTGCAATTAAAACAATACCTATAATCGAATTTTTGTCCATTTTCTCTTTTTCTGTTTCTTTTTTAATTAAATAAATTTATTTCTCTGAACTAATTTCTCTCACAAAATCCACAAATAAGGGGTGGGGATTTATTACCGTACTTTTATACTCGGGATGAAACTGCACACCAACAAACCATCTATGATTTGGAATCTCAACAATTTCAACCAAGCCGGTATCCGGATTATGTCCCACTGCTTTCATTCCTTGCTTTTCAAAATCTTCCAGGTAATTATTATTAAACTCATAACGATGTCTGTGCCGTTCGAGAATATTTTCTTTACCGTAAATAGTATATACTTTTGATTTTTTCTTGATCTCACAAGGATAAGCGCCTAACCTCATGGTTCCTCCTTTTTCGGTAA
>CAZWPU010000279.1:0-2375 GCA_964635605.1 uncultured Bacteroidales bacterium
ATAAAAACATAACATGCCCACCATCTAAAGCAGGTATAGGTAATACATTCATAATGGCCAGAATAATAGACAAGAAAGCAGTTAGATTCCAGAATGCCTGCCAGTTCCATGTTCCCGGAAAAATTTTTCCGATAGTAATAAATCCTCCTAAGGACTTATAGGCTTCGGTTTTAGGCGAAAAGATAAGTCTTAACTGTTTAAGATAGCTACTAAAGGTTTCTACTCCTTTATTAATCCCTGCAGGTATAGCTTCAACCAGATTATACCTTTTACTTTCAAGTTCAAAAAAGCGGGTTAAATTTCCGTCCAGAGCAACTCCTAACAACCCATTTTCAGTAACAGTAGCCATAAAATCTAATGTGTCTTTGTTTCGTTTTGCCGTAATGGTAACTTCTTGATTTTTGTAATTTCCCAGCGTATTTTTAAACTCATCGTAAAACTCAACAGGCTGGTTGTTGATGGCAATTAATTTATCGTCGACTTTTATTCCGGCTTTTTTGGCTGGCGAATCTTTAGTAAAACCTGCCACATAAAATGGTAATCGCGGTAAAATAAAATCAGCAGTATTCAGTAATTCAGGAATTATCCGGTCGGGGACAGGTATTTCTCTTTTGTTACCTTCCCTTTCAACTTGAATTGTTTGTACTTCGTCGAGCACAATATTGGGTACGATTTTATAAAAATCCTTAACAGGTTTATTATCTAAGGCGATTATTTTATCTCCATCTTTTAGCCCAATATCTTTAGCCAGCGAATCGGCCATAATTCCATACTTAACATTTTTAGTAGGGAGATACTGGTCGCCCCAGGTGTAAAGAATGGCAGAATAGATGATGAGTGCTAAAACAAAATTAACTAAAACACCACCCAGCATAATGAGTAATCGTTGCCACGAAGGTTTCGATCTGAATTCATGGGGTTCGGGTGGTTTTTTCATCTGTTCTTTGTCCATTGATTCATCAATCATTCCGGATATTTTAACATATCCTCCTAAGGGTAACCATCCCATTCCATATTCGGTTTCACCAATTTTCTTTTTAAAAATCGAAAACCAGGGATTAAAAAACAGGTAAAATTTTTCTACCCGTGTTTTAAATATCTTGGCAAATAAAAAGTGTCCAAACTCGTGTAAAATGACCAGAATGGATATGCTTAATAAGAATTGTCCTGTTTTAACTAATATTTCCATCTATCTCTTCTTTTCTTCGTTTAAAATAATGATTGAGTAAATTCTCGTGTTTCCTGATCTGTTTTTATCAATTGTTCTAAATCGGGATGTTCTATATAATCAATTTTTTGCATAGATTGTTCAATGATATCTGTCATTTGGCAAAATCCAATTTTATCTTTTAAAAATGCTTCAACAGCCACTTCGTTAGCTGCATTAACAATACAGGGCATGTTGCCACATTTATCCATCGCTGCTAATGCCAACGAAAGGTTTTTAAAATTTTTGATATCCGGTTTTTCGAACGTCAGCTCAGGGTAATCCCAGAAGCTAAATCTCGGGAAACTACTTTTAAATCTTTCCGGGAAACCCAATGCATATAGAATGGGTAACTTCATGTCAGGAAGCCCCATTTGTGCTTTAATAGATGCATCTTCAAACTGTACCGCCGAATGAATAATTGATTGAGGATGCACAACCACTTCAATTTGGTTTGGATTAAGTCCAAATAGCCACCGGGCTTCAATAGCTTCAAATCCTTTATTCATTAAGGTAGCTGAATCAATGGTTATTTTAGCGCCCATGTCCCAGTTTGGGTGTTTAAGTGCATTTTCTTTGGTTACCTTTTTTAGGTAATCGTAATTTTTCCCACGAAAAGGACCTCCCGAAGCGGTTAAGTATATCTTCTCGATTTTATTTTTTCCTTCCCCTATCAGGCACTGAAAAATAGCTGAATGTTCAGAATCTACCGGGTAAATACTGGTTCTGTGGTGAAAAGCCAATTTTTGAATCATCTCACCGGCAACTACCAGGGTTTCTTTATTGGCTAATGCAATAGTTTTTCCAGATTTTATGGCATTTATTGTTGGTAGTAACCCAGAATATCCCACCATAGCTGTTAAAACAATATCAATGGTATCCATCTCCACAATTTGAGCAATAGCATTTGAACCAGCATAAATCTTAACCGGAAAATTATTTAGTTCATCAACCAATTCATTGTATTTGTTTTCATTTCCAATTACAATGGTATTAGGATTAAATTTTTTTGTTTGTTCAATTAAAAGACGAGCATTATTGTTGGCTGTTAATACTTCAACCTCAAAATGCTCAGGATTTTGTTCAATAACATCTAAGGTTTGCGTGCCTATTGAACCTGTTGAACCAAGTATAGCTATTCTTTTTTTCATTAATTATTCCCGGAATT
>CAZWPU010000280.1:0-2371 GCA_964635605.1 uncultured Bacteroidales bacterium
TGATGAAAATATTCTTATTCCAACAACAGATTCAAATGGCAATCAGTATTTAAGTATGATTAATACTTCAGATGGAGAAACTAAATGGAAATGGAATGATATTCTTGAAGAAACATTTTGCAATGATGTAGAATTATATGGTTTATTTAAGCAGGATAATTTATTAACGTGGCAAAAAGGCAGTAGAAGTTATTGTATAAATCTCGAAAATGGCACTACTATCTGGAAAGTTCAACGCGATAAGACATATGATTCTCGAATAAATTCTTATGGCAACGATTATTTTACTTATAGCCTTATTACTAATACAGAAGGATACGATGAACAAGTTGCTTATACAGGTAATATACAAACCGGTGAACTAACGGAATTTTTAAGAGCAAATTTATCGGGGGATTATATTGCTCCTTCGAGTGAGAACGGTGGTGTAGGTGGGATTATTTATATTAATGAAATACTTTTAAATAGCAATTTATTATTAGTAACTTATGCAGAACCTTTACCGGAATGGTGTGTAAATTCATTTTTTGGATTATACAATACCCAAATTCAGGAATGGGTATACGAACGTAAATTATTGGTGCCACCTTTATGGAATACCAGTGTATTTCATACACCAATTATTTATAATGGCCAAGTATATGCAAATGTTGGTAATAATATTGTTTGTCATGATTTATATACTGGCGAACAGCTTTGGAGAAGAGAATTTGATAATGATTTTCTCTTTTCTGGTTTTATAATCGAAGAAGATAAAATAATAGCTAATAACGAGAACAAAACATTATATTGTTTAGATACCGAAACAGGCCATTCTATTTGGGAAGGAGAAGGAGCAGGGACAAGCAGCCGTATGTCATATCTTAACGGAATTGTATATTTTGTTGGCGGGAGCGATGGGAAACTCCATGCTGTAGATATTGATACAGGGCAGACTGTATGGCGCCTAGATGCCAAAAAGATTGAGGGAAGCGAGAGTTTGTTTAAAACAAATGCAGTATATGTAATCCCCGGCGAAAACAGCGAGAAAGGCAAAGTAATTGCCTTAACACACATGTATGCCTATTGTTTTGAAGCATACAGATAATACATCACAGGGCTGGCAGGTTTAAAGCCTTCCAGTCCTTGTTAAAAAATCTGAGAACGTTTAACCTTTCAGCGTTTCAGTAAATCATTCTTAAGAAATTTCTTTGATAAAAGATTAATTCATTAATTTTATCAATTAATTGAGTAAGTTGATGAAGTAAAAAGGAATAATTATAATATCTTTATTTCTCTTTGATTTAATTCCTTTTTTACATTTAAAAAAGTATATCGAGACTAAAAAATATTTTTATGCAATATACGATATATCAAATAGCCAAAATAATTGATGCACAATCTTTTATCAAAGAAGATGGTGAGATTCAATATTTATTGATTGACAGCCGGAATATTGTCTCTACCGTAAATTCTCTTTTTTTTGCCATTCGTGGTGAAAGACACGATGGACACGATTTTATAAAAGAGCTCTATCATAAAGGGGTGAAAAATTTTGTGGTCGATCAAATACCTGAGTATAAGAAAGAATTAGAAAATGCCAGTTTTTTGCTGGTAGATAATACTTTAAAAGCCTTACAGAAACTGGCAGCAGCACATCGCACCAGGTTTAATTATCCGGTAGTGGGAATCACCGGCAGCAATGGAAAAACCATTGTTAAAGAATGGTTGTTTCATTTGTTGCAGGGGAGTAAAAATGTGATTAGAAATCCTAAAAGTTATAACTCACAGGTGGGGGTGCCGCTTTCGGTGTGGCTGATGAGTGAAATTAACAATTTTGCCATTTTTGAAGCCGGAATTTCTATGCCTGGAGAAATGGAAAACCTCGAAAAAATAATTCATCCTGAAATCGGACTGATAACCAATGTGGGTGAGGCGCATCAGGAAAATTTTAAAGATTATAAAGAGAAATGCGTGGAGAAACTGAAACTTTTTGATCATAGCAAACAAATAATATATTGTAAAGATCACTCCCTGATTCATCAGGAAATAGAAGCCCGTTTCCCGGAACAAAATGTTTTTACCTGGTCGGAAAATTCGGATGCAAACCTGAAAATTTTAAATAAGAGCCGGAAAGAGCATGCTACCTTCATTGAATATCAATATAAAGAACAAAAAAATAATATAACCATTCCGTTTACCGATGCAGCTTCTGTCGAGGATGCTATTCATGTACTGGCTGTTTTGTATGCCTCGGGAAATGTGCCTGATGATTTAAAACAAAAATTTAATACTTTGCCGGCAGTAGCCATGCGGCTCGAGCTTAAAAAGGGAAAAAATAATTGCACCCTGATTAACGATAGTTATAATTCAGACCTACATTCGCTGAGTA
>CAZWPU010000281.1:0-2365 GCA_964635605.1 uncultured Bacteroidales bacterium
AATTCTTGCTTTTCACCATAAATGGAATCTTCTAATGCTACATATTTCTCATAATAATATAAAGCACTATCACTTAATCCCATTTTTTTAAACGTTTCATAAAACATTTTATTATTTTCTTTAATTTCTTTCGTTAGATTATCCCTTAAACATATAATACGTGATTTTCTTAATAAACTTAAACTTTCTGAATACTCTCCAATTTTATTATATGTAGCAGCCAACAGATTTTTCATATAAACAATCCCCTGAATAGAACCAATCTCTTTTTCTATTTCAAGAGACAAATTATAATTATTGATTGCTGACTGATAATCTTTTTGATTAAGCTTTAAATTACCTATGCGATAATAAGCCTGAGACATTCCTGCCATGTAATCAATTTCTTTACTCAGTTTTAATAAATCATTATAAAAAAACTGCGCTTTTTCGATGTTATTCTCTTTTTCACTGGTATAACCCATTGCATCGTAAAGAGAGGCTAACACTTTCTTGTCTGTTATTTTATCTTTGAGTTTATTGGCTTTTTCATAATAGGTGTATGCAATATCATTTTTATCCCAGGTTTGATATACATCTCCAATTTCCAGATAAGTATTAATTATGGTTACAGAGTCCTTTATTTGCTCAAAAATTTCGCAGGCTTGAATCAAATGATCAATGGCTAAAGGATACTTTCCTGATGAACTGTAAATAATTCCTATATTAAGTAGGTTTATTGCTAATTGATTGCTATCATTTATTTCTTTACTCAATTCAATCGCTTGTTCAAAAGCTTTAATTGATTTTTCATTTTTGTCTATATAGCTGTAAGCTATTCCTTTGTTAGTATAAACCTGAATAATAGGTAATTTAACTTCCGCCTCCCGGTATAGGTATAGGGCTGAATCGAGATAGGCTATACCCTTATTATAATTTTCTTGGTCAACATAAGCATAGCCCATTAATTTATAAATATAGGCTTGGTTTGGTTTATCTTTTAGTTCCTGATAAATCGGAAAAGCTAATTTACTATACTTAATCGTTGAATCATACTCAAATTTTTGAAAGTAATTGTATTTTGCTATTTCTTTATAAGTATTTGCTATTTCTTTGGTTGATTTATATTCTTTAGCAATACAAAGGGCTTTAAATAGACTGTCTTTTTTTGTACTAGAATAAGCAATTTGAGAAAAAAACAATAAAATAAAAATCAAATTTTTCATATCTAATAAGGTTGAAACCATGACCCTATTACAAATATACATAATAAATAAACATTATTAAAGTTTGATTTTTAAATGATTATAAAAGTTATATATCATTTATATGGGGTAAGTATTCTTACTGTTCTTTTATTAAATCTCCTCGTGTTTAAAAATTTTTTTTAATAAAAAACATCCAAACTTTATTTAGCTTGGATGTTTCCTTATTATAATACTAATATTCTGTTTCAATTATTATTTTCCATCATAGCCCCATTTTACATATATAGAGCCCCAGGTAAACCCTGCACCAAATGTAGCTAAAATAAGATTATCTCCTTTTTTCAACTGGTCTTCCCACTCCCATAAACAAAGTGGTAATGTAGCAGCTGTGGTATTTCCATAACGCTGGATGTTGATCATTACCTGTTCTCTTTTAATCCCCATGCGTTTTGCTGTAGCTTCAATAATACGCATATTCGCTTGATGCGGAACCAGCCAGTTTAAATCATCCGGCGCTATTCCATGTCGTTTCATCATCTCTACCGAAACATCAGCCATTTTTGAAACCGCCCATTTAAACACAGGCTGTCCTTCCTGATAAATAAAATGTTCGCGAGCATCAACAGTCTCATGTGAAGCAGGTTTTACAGATCCTCCAGCTTTTTGGTGAAGATGAATCCTTCCAACACCATCTGATTGCAGAATCGAATCAACAATTCCAATATCTTCGGTTGTGGGTTCAAGGAGTATAGCTCCAGCTCCATCACCAAAAATAGGGCATGTTGTACGATCGTGATAATCAGTAATAGAAGACATTTTTTCTGCGCCTACAACAATTACCTTTTTATGCGTACCTACTTCTACAAATTTAGATGCCGTATCTAAGGCATATAAAAAACCTGAACAGCCGGCATTTATATCAAAACTATGTGCATTTTTTATTCCTACTTTGTCACTAATAATATTTGCTGTAGCAGGAAATTGATGATCGGGTGTAACCGTTGCACAAATCAGCAAATCTATTTCTTCGGGTGATGTGCCGGTTTTATCAAGTAATTTTTTAACGGCTTTTGAACCAACAAAAGAAGAGCCTTCTCCTTTTTCTTTAATAATCCGTCGCTCCTTGATTCCAATCCGGGTCATAATCCACTCATCCGAAGTGTCGACCATTTTACTCA
>CAZWPU010000282.1:0-2362 GCA_964635605.1 uncultured Bacteroidales bacterium
CAACGTTGTTTTTCCTGTTCCGGCTTTGCCGGTTAAGAATAGCGTTTGATTGGTTCCATTAACAAACTTTGAAACATATTGCGAAACATTCATCTTTCCTCCCTTTTAAAAAACTCATTAAAACTAATAAATTGTTTGCACACCACGTGGTTTAATTTATTCAAATTTTTTCGGCCTGACAAAAAAATAAACCATATTATATCAAATGTATATCATTTTCTATAACACATTTATGGTTAATCCTAAAACCGTTGCCATACTTTAGTATAATTTCCTGGTTTTTTGTCGAAAAACTTGTTACTTTTCCCGTTTGTTTAAAAAGAGAAACATTCTTGTCATTTTCTCGTTAAGCAAATCATTAGACCTAAATTATCTTACGATGAAAAATTTTTTTACAATTATTTTTGTAATAGTTGCTTTTATAAGCTACGGCGAAATTCCAGGGGGATATTATGACCGTACCGAAGGACTGCAGGGTGAAGAATTAAAAACAGCATTATACAACATTATAAAAAACCACACCGATTACCCCTATACATCAACCAGTACCGATACTTGGGATATATTGAAAAAATCGGATCGCGATCCGGAACATCCGGATAATGTAATTTTAATCTACACCGGATGGTCGGTAAATGGTGCTCAGGAGTACAATAACGGTGCCGGATGGAATCGGGAGCATGTTTGGGCAAAATCGCATGGCTTTCCAGACAAATGGCAGGATGCTTATCGCGATGCACACCACTTACGTCCGTGCGATATTTCAGTTAATTCGGCCCGCGGAACCAAAGATTTTGACAATGGTGGAGAACAACACTCCGAAGCAACCGAATGTTATACCGATGCCGACTCATGGGAGCCCCGCGATGCGGTTAAAGGTGACATTGCCCGCATGATGTTCTATATGGCTACCCGCTACGAAGGTGAAAATGGCGATCCAAACCTGGAGCTTGTAGACTATACCGGTACCGACACATATACTCCCTTTTTTGGAAAATTATCTACCTTAATTAAGTGGAACGAAGAAGATCCGGTAGACGAATTTGAGCGTAACCGCAATGAAGTAGTTTATTCCTACCAGGGCAACCGAAATCCATTTGTCGATCATCCTGATTTTGTAAATGCAATATATAATTCATCAACCACAAGTGTTGTAGATATTGTCCCTAGCGAAAACATCAAGATATATCCTAATCCGGTTAGCCAAACATTAATCCTAGAGACACCCGAAAACTACGCTGTGGAAATTTATTCTAGTATTGGCGAGTTGATCCTTTCAACCACGCAAAAACAAATTGCTGTTAATCATTTTGCAAATGGTGTTTATTTTGTGGTGATTAAGAACCCGATCGGACAAACGGTAAAAAGTGAAAAAATCATTAAACAATAAAAAACCGGCAATAAATGCCGGCTTCGTTTATCAAATTAAATTTTATTTTTTAATCCCAGTAAGTAAGGAATATCCAATAGATTTTCCTCGAGAATAGTTTTCACTTTTTACGGTACCTACATTTTCCGCAATCCATTCTGCAGCTTCTACCCTAACACTAAACATTGTTTTTGTCGTTATAGTATAAGTAATTTTAAAGCAGTCAAATGTGCCTGCATCTGTGGTTATTTGCTCTTTCTCTTCTACTTTTCGCTGGGTAATTTCTGTCGTTAATCCCATAATTCTCATCCCTTCGCTGTAAACAGTAATTTCCAGTTTTCCATCTTCTAAAACATCACCTTCTTTAAGATTGGAAGGGATATCGAGGTTGTTGCTGTTTACTTTTACCTCCATTTCTTCATAAGCAGCCATTGTTTCAGGATCCATGAAGCTTTTCATGTCAACAGAATACACTCCGTTTTCACATTTAACGCCAAACGTTTTGGTTCCCAGTTCTTTTCCCTTTTTATCAAACGACTGAACTTCAATGGTTGCTGAAACAGCTCCTGCATCTTCAGTAACATTTTTAATGGTTTGTGTGCTACTGCCTGTAACTTTATCTTTACCATCATAGCTGGTGTATTCAAGTTTAGCGCCTTCTGTTTTAGGATAATAAAATGTACACTCCTGTGCTAAAGAAAAATAGCAGGGAAAAATAAATATTACTACTATAAAAAATACTTTTTTCATTGGCTATAAATTAAGTGAATACTAAAAATTTATCGAAAATAAATTTAGCAACAAAAAAAGTATTTTACAATAGCAGCGATGTATTAAAAATCAGTTTTTTACAGACATTTTAAAGGGTAGCGTATTTATTTTTTACGTATAAAATAAAAAATAATCCCTATTACAGCACCAACACCTCCAGAAATGAAAACATTTTGTTTAATTTACTGAACACCAATAACTTTACGTCCAACTGATTCTATG
>CAZWPU010000283.1:0-2360 GCA_964635605.1 uncultured Bacteroidales bacterium
TTATTCCTTGCAAGAATTATACGCATGATTCTTTGTATCAATTATCCATTCCTCCATCGCCCAATTTACAGAATATGCGGGCCATTTATCTTTATCCTTCGTTGGGATTTTTTGAAGGTACAGCTTTGAATGTTGGGCGTGGAACCGATTTCCCTTTTCAGGTTTTTGGAAGTCCTGAATTACAAAATTCCGAATTTACTTATAAACCCAGAAGCATAAACGGGTTTAGTAAAAACCCAAAGCATAAAAATCAAAAATGCTACGGAGTGGATTTGCGAGATATTAAGATTGAAGAGTTAATTGCTTTACGGAAAATTAATCTGGAATGGCTCATCTACGGATATCAGAATTCGCCTGATAAGGAACATTTTTTCAATAACTTTTTTTATAATATTTCAGGAACATCAAAGTTAGATAAACAAATAAAAGAAGGGTTATCAGCAGAAAAAATTCGTGAAAGCTGGCAACCTGAACTTGAAAAGTTTAAACAAATCCGTCAAAAGTATTTGATTTATCCTGATTTTAAAGATTAAAGCAAATGCAATCATTCTCCAAGCTGCTTTATGCGGTTATGGGGATAAAAAAATCCGAAGCTAATAAAAACTTCGGATTTTTTTTGTTGAGTATAATCGTTTAAATTGTCCTTCCGGGATATGCTTTTAATGCAACTTCCAGGGTTTCCATAGCCTTTGCTAAATCTTCTTTTTTCAATACATAGGCAATACGTACTTCTTGTTTTCCTAATCCTGGTGTTGCATAAAATCCTGAGGCCGGTGCCATCATAACGGTTTGATTTTTATATTCGAATTCACTCAAAATCCATTGGGCAAATTTATCGGTATCGTCTACCGGTAATTTAACTACGGTATAAAAGGCTCCTTTGGGTTTAGGACAAATAACGCCTTCTATTTTGTTCAATGCTTCTACCATAAAATCTCTTCGTTCGATATATTCGTTGTATACCTCGTCAAAATATTCATTAGGGGTATTTAAAGCCGCTTCGCCAGCCCATTGTCCGAATGATGGTGGGCATAAACGGGCCTGAGCAAATTTCATGGCTGTAGCAATTACTTCTTTATTTTTTGTTACCAAAGCACCAACGCGTGCTCCACACATGCTGTAACGTTTCGAAACAGAGTCCATCATAATTACATTGTTCTCAATTCTTTTTAGGTGCATGGCAGAAAAATGAGTATGGCCATCGTAACAGAATTCACGATAAACTTCATCTGAATATAAATATAAATCGTGTTTTTCAATTATCTTTTGTAATTGTTTTAATTCAGATTCTGAGTATAAATATCCGGTAGGATTATTAGGATTACAAATTACAATTCCTTTGGTTTTGGGAGTAATTAACTTTTCGAACTCTTCGATTGGAGGTAAAGCAAAATTATTTTCAATCGATGATGTAATAGGTTTTACCACTACACCTGCCGATACTGCAAATCCGTTGTAATTAGCATAAAATGGTTCGGGAACAATTACTTCGTCGCCCGGATTTAAAGTAGATAAAAATGCAAAAGTAATAGCTTCAGATCCACCTGTTGTAATTAACATTTCTGTATGGTCAACATCAATATTAACACGCTTATAATATTTGGCTAACCCTTTGCGGTATGATTCATTCCCGGCCGAGTGGCTGTATTCAATAACTTTTGCTGTAATGTTTTTTACCGCTTCTAAAGCAACCTCAGGTGTTGGGATATCGGGTTGACCAATATTTAAATGGTAAACCTTACGTCCTTTACTTTTTGCTTCCTCTGCATAGGGCACCAGTTTTCTGATGGGCGATGCAGGCATTTGTTTTCCTTTATCTGATATTTGTGGCATAATAGATATGTTTTTATACAATTGTATTATTGATTCGTTTCTTCAGGTTTTTGAACAGTTCCTGTAATCTTTAGAGTTACAGGCGATGATTTTGCATTTGAATATACCCGGATTGATTTAGTAAAATTACCAATAATACGGGTATTGTATTTTACGGTTATTGTACCTTTTTTTCCTTTTTTTATAGGTTCCTTTGGCCATGTTGGGGTTGTACATCCACACGAAGCTCTAACATTGGTTAGGAGCAAAGGTTCTTTTCCTGTATTTTTGAAAGCAAACTCGCAAGTACCGTCACCCATATATTTTATTTTTCCAAAATCATGGGTTGTTTTATCAAAATAAATTTCCGGTAAGTCTTTACTGTCTTGATTAGTATTAATTTCTTTTTGTGCATAAGCTCCCAACGTGGTTAAAATAATAATAAGCGATAAAATTATGTTTTTCATAATATTTAATAAATTTTTAATTAGACTACAAATTTACTTTTTATTCGCAAAATTAAACATGTTATTAAAAAGGATTTTGTG
>CAZWPU010000284.1:0-2354 GCA_964635605.1 uncultured Bacteroidales bacterium
TGGTGATGTTTATTTTCCCTTTGTTTTATTTTTTAAAACGAAAAAACGAAGGGTTACTGCAAAAATCTTTAACCGGATTGGTATTTCTTGTGTTTGTTTTTGGCATCATATTATCCTATACCCGTGCTGCCTGGCTGAGTTTATTTGCGGCCATCGGACTATGGATTTTGATTAAGCTGCGGATAAAAATACAAACTGTTATCATTGCCGGATTGGTTGTTGTCGGATTGTTTTTTGTCCTTCAGCAAAATATTTTATGGAAGCTGGAAAAGAATGAAGCCGAATCGTCCGGTCAGTTTTCCGAGCATGTACAGTCGATGGTAAATATTTCCTCAGATGCATCAAATCTGGAACGGCTCAACCGTTGGAAATGTGCTATCCGGATGTTTAAAGAAAAACCTTTTTGGGGTTGGGGCCCGGGAACCTATATGTTTCAGTATGCACCTTTTCAGTTTTCGTACGACCGTACCATTATCAGTACTAATTTTGCTGATTTGGGCAATGCGCACAGCGAATATCTCGGCCCGCTGGCCGAATCAGGAGTTTTTGGGCTGTTTTCTATCATACTGGTCGTTTTTATGGCTTTCCGCACCGGATACAAGGTATATCATCAAACACAGTCGAAAGAAATAAAAGAGCTTACCCTGTATATCCTGTTGGGGCTGTCAACCTATTTTATTCACGGGTTTTTAAATAACTTTCTCGATACCGACAAAGCATCGGTCCCGGTGTGGGGATTTATGGCTATGCTGGTAGCATTGGATGTGTATCATAAAAAAGAGGTAAAAAAGAATTGAAATCAATTAATTCTTTACCTTTGTGATGTTTCTTAAAAGCATTTATGCATTCATTATTAATTATATTGGACTCTCTCGATGAGTGGACTCCTTTTTATGATACCCAAAGTATCTTAACGGCCAAAGATTATCTTCAAAACGAATATCTGAGCAATCAATCTCATTTGGTAATCAATTTAAGTAACAACCTGAGTTATAATACTGAAGGGTATTACTGTTCATTACTAGCCAAGGCACGCGGACATAAAGTTATTCCTGATGTAGAAACCATTAATCGTATAAACGCAGAAACTTTAATCCGGCTGGATAAATCATTACAAAAAATTTGTTATCAATACATCAAAAAAAATAATCTGGAAAATGGATTGTGGCAATTTGATATTTATTTTGGAACATGCCAGGAAGAGGGACTGGAAAAAGTTGCCCGTTATCTTTTCGAACAGTTTCATTGTCCTGTTTTACGGGTTACATTAAACACAAATGATAAAAATCAGATAGAATCGATTAAAAATATTCCTATTTCTGAATTGACTGATAAACAGCAGGATTACTTTGCCAGTGCACTGGACAATTTTAGTAAAAAAGTATGGCGTGAACCACGTGCCAAAAAGCCTTACCGTTACGATTTAGCCATACTGTTCGACCCTTCAGAAGAATTTCCTCCCAGCGACCGGAGGGCATTAAACAAATTTGTGGATATCGCCAAAAAAATGAATATTAATGCCGAATTAATTACTGCAGATGACAGCACACGTTTGATGGAATTTGATGCGTTGTTTATCCGGCAAACGACCGAACTAAATCATATTACATTTCAACTGGCGCAAAAAGCAGCCCAGGTTGATATGGTTGTAATGGATGACCCGGTATCAATTATTCGATGTACCAATAAAGTATATTTAAAGGAATTGCTTGATAAGGATGCCGTTCCAACACCGAACTCTACGCTTTTATTCCGTTCAAATAAAAACTCTTTCGAACAGCTTTCCAGGCAGCTGGGATCACCTATTGTTATCAAAATTCCGGATGGTTCATTCTCTCATGGTGTAAAAAAAGTAAATAGTAAAGAAGATTTTGAAAATATCCTTAAAAGCCTATTTGAAAAATCAGCCATTTTGTTGGCACAGGAATATATTCCAACCGAATTTGATTGGCGTATTGGGGTGTTAAACAAAGAACCCATTTATGCCTGCAAATATTATATGGCTAAGGGGCACTGGCAAATTTATAATCATAAAGTTTCGGGCAAATCAAGCTCCGGGAATTATGAAACAATTCCTATTTACCAGGTACCCAAAGTAGTAATTCGTACTGCTGTTAAAGCTACATCTTTAATCGGAAAAGGATTGTATGGTGTGGATTTAAAAGAAGTTAATGATAAATGTGTGGTAATTGAGATTAATGACAATCCGAATATTGATTATGGAGTTGAAGATGCCATTTTAGGTGATGAGTTATACGGACGGATATTGCGTGAATTTGTCATCCGCCTGGAACAAAAACATTCGCAATGAACTGTGCTAAAAAACAAATATTTTAACATAATTCTGCATTATA
>CAZWPU010000285.1:0-2354 GCA_964635605.1 uncultured Bacteroidales bacterium
TTGAGTAACAAAAGAAAAACGTTGCTTTGTTGCAGCTTAGTATTTATCGAATTTTAAAAGATTTTTCTGTTTTTTGTTTTGTTATTGTAGGCCTTTTATTGACAGGGTTGTGTAATGCATGCTCTTCAGAAATAATTAAGGATAATATTAATTGGTCGGTTTTTTTTACCCATTGCTTAAATTTGGTATTATTTTTTTGATGAAATGGTATGTAGTCCATGAGTTTTGAAAGGTTAAATGAATCGCTTTGAATTCCCGCTCCTGACAATTTAGCATCCAGTGCATTACATCTTTGTTCGAAGTGCCCTTCGGTAGGTATCATTAAAACCGGTTTACCTAAATACATCGCTTCACAAATTGATTCAAATCCTGCTGTTGAGGCATAACCTTTACACCGATTCATATAATCTAAAAATTTTTCGTCATTTATCTTGTGAAAAATAAGGTTTCGATGAATAAGCGTTTCTTCCTCTGCTTCTTTTTTATCCCAAAAAAAGTGGGCTTGTATATTAGGATTTTTTTTGTGCCAGTTTAAAATATCATCTGCATAACCCTGGTTTACGATGTATCCATGAATAAAATCTTCTGATTTAGGTTTGAGTGTCAGTACACTTTTTCTTAATAATGGAGGAACAACAAATATTTTTTTGGTTAGATAATTGGGCATTTCCCGGAAAGAAAGTGCCAGCAATTTGTCTGCATGTATAGATGTAATTCGTGTATTTATTTTTAACAAAAATCTATCTACGTGATGTTTTTTCGGAAAAGGGAAGTGTGGGTGAAAAATTAAATACTGATGGCCAATACAATAATAAGGAATATTAGGATGATGAAAAAAGTAAAATAATCCACCCAGTAAATCATAAAAGTTAATGATAACGTCGGGCTTTGTCTGGCGGATAATCCGTTTTATTGTTTTTAAACTCTTTAAGTATTTAAAAATAAAAAAGAGGTTATAAATGATAGACCGTGTAATTATGATTTTCTTATTATTTTTGTTGAATACAAAATTTGGACTATCTACTGAAACAACTTTTGTTTTTATTTTTTGATAAAAGAATGAGGGGATTGTTCTTTTAGGATTTTTCCCAACAATTACAACAGGAACTTCATGTCCATTTGGTTCCAGTTTATTTTTAAGACTAATTGCCTGTGTCATATGGCCACGCCCTTCTCCCTGTACTATAAAAATGTATTTCATTAGTGGTTGGATTTTTACAAATCAGCAATTCAGGCAATTTTTATTTTAGCCATTTTCGGAAGCACAAAACTTTTTTCAACTTTCGAATTCTCTGCAACAGGAGGTATTTCCTCTTTAATTAGTTCATTATAATAAAGAATTTTCCAATCTCCACTTTCTTGTTCAACCAATGCGGATAAAGACTCTACCCAGTCGCCTGAGTTTAGGTATTTGATACTTTCATATTGCCTGATGTCGGGTTGATGAATATGCCCGCAAATTACTCCCTGGCAATTTCTTGATTTTGCAAGTTTTACTAATTCATGTTCAAAGCTGGAAATGTAAGAAACAGCTGATTTTACGCGGTGTTTAATATCTTGGGATAATGAGTAATAGGGTAAGCCCTGTTTAACTCTGCGATTGTTGTATATCTTATTTAGCCATAATAAAAAAGTATAACCAACATCACCGAGTTTTGCCAACCATTTTAAATTCGATGTAATTTTGTCAAAAATATCACCATGAACAACGTAATAATTTATTCCATTGCTTTTATATATATAATCTTTTTTTACCGAAAAGTTGCCAATATTAAGCGGAATCATGTTGTCTAAAAAATCATCGTGGTTGCCACGTATGTATATTACTTCAGTGTTAAGTTTATCTATCATCTTTAGGATAACTTTTAAAAAACGGGTGTGCTTTTTTTTCCATTTACCACTTTTTTTTAATCTCCATCCATCAATAATATCTCCATTTAAAATAAGTTTATCGCAGGTGTTTGATTTTAGGAAACGTACTAATTCTTTGGCTTTTGATGATTTTGTGCCTAAATGGACATCAGATATTACAATTGTTTTATAATGATTGTTTTTTAACATTGAGTTTTTATTTCTAAGAAACGATGTTCTTTTTAATCCTTAACTAAATAAATATTAAGGTATCATTAAATTTGATTCTTTTGTTAATTTATTGTTAGTACAGTATTTTGTGAATTAGCAGTATTTTTTTTAATGAAAAATTTTTTATCATTAATGTTCTAAGTATTTTTGTCAGGTTTCATTTTTGAGGAGTTTTGTTAGATGAAAGAGAAAATACTCTTTGTTATTAATCCGGTTTCCGGGAAAAAATTAAAAGATTATATCCCGGATCTTATTAAGCAAACCTTTGCTGA
>CAZWPU010000286.1:0-2337 GCA_964635605.1 uncultured Bacteroidales bacterium
TTTGATATCTGGTATGATGGATTTAAAGCCCGCAGCTCTATTTCCGAAGAAGAACTCAATAAAATTACGCGTAAAAAATATCCCACAGCAAAAGCATTGGAAGAAGATTTAGATAACATTTTAATGAAACTGGGATGGTCAAAAGAAAGAGCTGAATTTATCGCTTCGAAAGTTACTGTTGATCCTGCACGTGGCTCAGGACATGCCTGGGGAGCACAAATGAAGTCTGAAAATGCTCATCTACGAACCAGAGTTAGCGAAAAAGGAATGGATTACAAAGGATACAATATTGCGGTACATGAGTTTGGTCATAATGTAGAACAAACCATTTCGTTGCATGATGTTGATTATTATATGATTGAAGGAGTACCAAATACTGCATTTACCGAGGCCCTTGCGTTTATTTTCCAGGCCAGGGATTTACAGTTGTTGGGTATTAACAACGATAATCCTGATAAAAAATATTTAAAAACACTGGATAATTATTGGTCGGTATTTGAAATCATGGGTGTATCAATGGTTGATATGAAAGTGTGGAAATGGCTGTACGAAAATCCAAATGCTACTGAAGCAGAATTGAAAGATGCAACCGTAGAAATTGCAAAAGAGGTGTGGAATAAGTACTTTGCTCCTGTTTATGGCATTGAGGACGAGCCAATTTTAGCGATTTATTCGCATATGATTGCCAGTCCGCTTTATTTGGCTAACTATTCTTTTGGTCATCTAATTGATTTCCAGATTGAACAATATATCGAAAGAAAAAATTTCTCCAAAGAAGTAGATCGAATATGGAGTATTGGACGATTAACGCCAGAAATATGGATGCAGGAAGCAGTAGGTGAAAGTATCTCCATAAAACCTATGATTAAAGCCACTGAAGAAGCATTACATCATATTAATTAATATATCATTATATTAATTTTAAGCCTGTTAGATTTTTATCTGGCAGGCTTTTTTTTAATACATATAATTACTATAATGTAAATTATACACCACTTTAAACAATTAGAGAAAAAATATCGATTCATCTGTATATTTTTTTATATCTTTAACCATTGGCAAGTAAAAACGATACATTATGAGTAATAGCGGTTTAAAATCAAAATTTTCGATTTATGCTAAAATGGGATTAATCCCCAAAACATCAGTTCTTGAAGAAAAAGAAAAGAACTTAAGAAAAGAATTTGAAGCATTTAACGAATACAAAAATTCTGAAGAACTTGCTCGTTTTAAAGAGCTGGAATCATTTGTTACCTCGCCGGAATTTAATACAATTAAAAAAGAAATTAATGCCCAAAAATATCCCGGTTCCGAGCCTTATCAGAAAGAAAAAGAATATAAAAAACTCAAAAATTCAAAACGTATAAAAACCTATTATCAGGTTAAAGATTCAAAGGAGCTTAAAGATTTTGAATCATTTAGTACTTCCGAGAAGCTTGCTAATTTTGAGCACCTAAAACAGTTTTATGAATCACCAGAATTTGATGAATTCAAAAAATCTCTCGTTCAGCAAAAACAAGAAAAAACGCAAGAAATAAAAAATAAACAGTCAAATTATAAAACCTTAAAGAAAAAATACAGATGGTTTTTTAAATTAAAAGATTCTAAAGCATTAGCGGATTTTAAACAATTTGATGGTTCACCTGAATTAGAAGAATACTTTTTCTTAAAGCAAGAAGTCGATAATCATCCTGATGATAAAGAAAAAATAAAACTTTTTAAATCAAAAAGTAAATCATCACGCATAAAAAAATATTTTAAACATAAAGATTCCGATCAATACAAAGAATACATTGAATTAAAAGGTTCTGATGAAATTAATGATTTTATCAATTTTGAAAATGAAGTAAATTCAGATGAATTTAAAAAGCACATCGAAGAAGTCAAAAACCTTGTTTATAAAAATACTGAAGAGTACAAAAATTATTTGAAGTACAAAAAACTGCAGAAATCACCCGAAATTAAACAGTACTATAAATTTAAAGATTTTAATAAATTTGCTATTTACACTGAATTAGATGGGTCAGAAGAAATTGCTCATTTTGAAGACCTGGAAAGATATATCCAATCGGATGAATTTGCTCGTGATAAGAAATATTTAAATACCAAAGATAAATTCAAGCTTTCGGATGAGTATAAGCAACAACAAGAATATCTGGAGCTTAAAAAAACAGAAAAAATTAAATGGTATTTTAAACTGGAAAAGTCCAATATTTTTGATGAAATAAAAAAATGGAAGTTAACTTTTGAAGATAATTTTAAAGCACAAAAATTAGATTCAGCGAAATGGCAAACTGGTTATTTCTGGGGCAAAACTTTGCTCGAAGCCGATTATGT
>CAZWPU010000287.1:0-2336 GCA_964635605.1 uncultured Bacteroidales bacterium
TGGAAGATGATACGCACTATTTGCGAAATGTAATGACTCAGAAACGAATCCGGCATATTCCCATTATTGATGATTCAGGCCAATTAGCAGGTATTATTTCTTCAGGCGATATTCTTAAAAATGAACTGAAAGTAACCGAAAAAGAAGCCCGGTTACTCCGCGAACATATCAGGAATCCTTTCGGGATACATTTGTATGATGAATAAACAAAACGATTAAATTATACATCAAGTTTTCCGGGTTTAATTTTACTATCCGGATCCTCAACCTCCTGGTCGGGATGATCGGCAAAATATTGCAAATCTTTAACAAACCCGTCAATATCCTTATCAGAAAATCCTTTTTCTTTTGCAGCCTCTTCGAGTGTACCCCAAATTGGTTCTCCACAGGCAATACATTTTATCCCTTCGTTCATTAAATATTTTACCGATTGTGGTACTTCTTCCACCAATTCATCGATGGTTATATCTTTTGTAATTTTCATATGATCTCTTTTTTTACCCATAACCTATAACATTAAAAAATGTTCACAAAAGCAGTATTAATGAATAACATATTTATTTTCCTTCGCATGACAAGACGGACTTGTCTCGGTTTCCGGGAAATATTCACCAATTAAATGATATAAGTCGATATCGTACTTTTGCATCTCTTTGCGGGTATTTACTGCATTATGTTTACCATCCGGCGCAGGAACTTCTGCGTTAACATCAAACCAGTTTTGAACTCCTTCGGCCCAATACTCCCAGATATTGGTTGCGGCATAGGTATTATTATATTTACCATCAGAGATTGCATTATCTAACAAATCCTGTAAAATAGCATTAAAATCTTCCCGGACAGGTAAAATTCCTACAGCATGAATCGTATGTGCAAATTCATGAATAAGAATATCCTCGGCATGATATTTATCGATTTGATAACAAAGAAGATTCTCTTCTGCACAAGAGGTTAAAGGCAACTCTACAGTACCCCCTAATCCTCTGGCCCTTACATCCCAATTGAGACTTGTATCATTTTCCAGATGAGCATGTTCCGGGATATCTGTCGTTCCCTCATATCGAGCCATTATGGCAGCCCTTGTATCTACTTTAACCATTTCATCTAAAACAACTTTGGGTAATCCATTGGTCATAAATAAAATGATTTCATAAGCTTTGTATAATGCCTCATCAGGCACTTTGCGTGATGAAATAATATGGATACCGTTTGCATTCACATATTTTTGATAAAAAGGGTCTAATTGCAAACTTTCGGGAGGTGAAATAATAGATACGTTTGACTTACTTTTTTGTTGTGCAATCCCAACTGAAAATGACATTAATAAAATACTCGTAATTGTAAACAGAGCAATAATTGATCTCATCGGTTTATATTTTTAAGTTATCATGTAAAATTACAAAATCTGTACTATTTACCTCAATAAAAAAATTTTGTAAACGAAAAAATTTAGTGTGTGCAGTAAAAGTTTATATTTTCCGATATATCTTGTGAGGAGCATACAAGCTAAGGGTAACCACCCGGGCAATCATAAACAACATAAATGCAGCCCATAACCCATGGTTTTGGAAGAAATGATGCAGTAAAAAATATGCCGGCAGAAAAATTAAAAAAGCAGATATCAACATCGCGTTACGCATACTGGCTGAGGCTGTTACGCCGATAAATATGCCATCCCAAATAAACGCTCCAAAAGTTAAAACCGGGATTAAATATACCCAAACCAGATAAGGCTGAATCGATTGAATAACCTCCTGATTATCGGTAAAAATACTTAGCAAAAAACTATCGCCAAAATAATACGCTACGGTAAATATTCCGGACATTAATAAGCCCCAATAAAAAAGCAGTTTAGAAACTTTAATTAACCGTTCTTTATCTTTGGCACCAAAATATTTTCCGGCCAATGCCTCGCCTGCATAAGCAAAGCCATCGACAATATAGGCATAAATAGTAAAAAACTGTAAAAGAAGGGTATTTACAGCCAGTAGTGTATCACCATATTTAGCCGACTTTGCAGTAAAAAACGATAAAGCAAAAACCAAACTTAAAGTTCTGATTAGTATATCTTTATTTACATTAAAAAAAATCTTAAGTTGGTCGATTTGAATAATTTCTTCAAAACGGAAGTACTTTATCAACCTTTTTTTATGATTTAAGATAAACAAAGAAGCCACAATTAATCCTGAATACTGAGCAAGAACGGTTCCCAATGCTACCCCGTCTGATTTCATCCCAAAAAACCTTACCAATGTAACATTAAAAACAATATTTAATACATTGATGGTAATCGCAATCATCATCGGGATTTTAGCATTTTGCATTCCGATAAACCA
>CAZWPU010000288.1:0-2314 GCA_964635605.1 uncultured Bacteroidales bacterium
AGCAAAATAAAAAACAGTAAATAAAATAAAGCAAGCGATACGTTTCATTTTAAAATTTTAAATTTTATAGCAAAAATAAATCCATTTTTCTCACTCCTTAAATAAAAAATTCAATTGAATTTATTTTACCGATTCATCAATCGCTTCTAAAAGAATATTACAAGCCTCTTTAATCTGCTTCTCAGTTATAATTAAAGGAGGAGCAATTCGAAAAGCACTGTCGTGGAATAAAAACCAATCGGTTACTAAGCCTTTGCTTACGGCAATATCGATTACCTTTTTAACTTGGTCAAAACTTTTTAATTCAACCGCCATAAACAAACCAACCCCGCGGATTTCTTTAATCTCTGGATGTACTAATAAATCTCGAAACAACTGGCCTTTTTGTTTTACTTTTAGGTAAAGTTTTTCATCTACAATAGTCTTTAAAGAAGCAACAGCTGCTGCACAAGAAACCGGATGGCCACCAAAAGTTGTAATATGCCCTAAAATCGGGTTTGTTTTAAATGTCGACATGATTTCATTGGAAGAAACAAAAGCACCTATCGGCATTCCACCACCCATTCCTTTGGCAATAGTCATAATATCAGGAACAACACCAAACTCTTGTAAAGCAAAAAGACTTCCTGTTCTTCCAAAACCGGTTTGTATTTCATCAAAGATGAGCAAGGTTCCCGTTTCATCGCATTTTTTTCTTAATTTTTGCAAAAAATTATTTTCCGGAACCCTTATCCCCCCTTCTCCCTGGATAGGTTCTATTAAAACACAGGCTGACTTATCCGTAATTTGCTCTATCGATTTTTCATCATTAAAATCCAAAAACCGAATATCAGGTAATAATGGGCGAAATGCATTTTTAAACTCTTCATTTCCCATTACACTTAATGAACCATGGCTGCTTCCATGATAAGCATTTTTAAAAGCAACGATTTCAGTACGCCCGGTATATCGTTTAGCCAGTTTCAACGCTCCCTCAATAGCTTCGCTGCCGGAATTCACAAAATAAACCGAACTTAAATTTGCAGGCAATAAATTGGTTAATAATTTAGCATACTCTACCTGCGGTGATTGGATATATTCACCATACACCATCAGGTGCATAAATTTACCGGCTTGATTTTGTACTGCTTTAACTACATTAGGATGAAGATGTCCTACATTGCTAACGGATACCCCTGAAATTAAATCAATATAAGATTTTCCATCCGGGCTATACATATAAATTCCTTCAGCATGTTCAATTTCCAATTGTAACGGAAAATCAGATGTCTGCCCTACATGCTGCAAAAATAATTGTCGTTGCGAAATCATATGATGATTTTATTAACGTTATTAAAACAAAAAAATTGGGATAAATCCCAATTTATAAAATACAAAGTTAATGATAAAGATTTATTTTCCCATAAGATTTATGTCATTCATAAACCTTTCTTTGTATGCTTTACCTATTGGGATATTTTTCAATCCTTCGGAATTTTTAATATAAATCGAGTTATCTTCAATTCGGTCAATTTTATTAACATTAATAATATACGAACGATGTACGCGTTTAAAATGTTTTGAAGGCAACTGACTTTCAATGGCCTTCATGGTAAAGTGAATGGTAAATTTTTCACTAAAAGAATTGATAATCACATAATTTTCAAGCGCCTCAACCCAAAGAATCTCATCATATTTTAATCGTACCAGTGCAGAGTTCTTTTTGACATATATTTCATCAACATCATCCCGTTCTTTAATCTCATGTATATTTTTTGCTTTTAATGCAGCTTTATAAAAGCGACTGTATGTTATGGGTTTTAAAAGGTAATCTGTAACATCATAATCAAAAGCATTCACTGCATATTTTTCTTTGGATGAAATAATAATCACTTGTGGCAGGTTTTTCAATGCATTCATAAAATCGATACCGTCCATTTCAGGCATTTCAATATCCAGAAATATCAGGTCAATTTCTTCGTTTTCTTTATTAAATGCATTAATTGCCGCAACAGCATCCTTGAAAGAGTGAGTAAGCGAAAGAAAATCTGTTCGTTCAACAAATTCTTCCACTACACGTCTTGATAGAGCGTCATCATCTATAATAATACAGTTCATACTATTTACAATGTAAAATTTATTACAAATCTTAATTTTTTATAATGAAATTTAAGCATATAAAGATGAAAAAAATTACATTAATATACGAATTTTTGTGATTAAAAGTTATTTTTCTTAGATAAAAAATCATCAATAAGTAGTGATGATTTTTTTATTGTCTTTTTTAACCATTCCAATAAAATTTCTTCTTTTTCATTATCAGACAATTGCCAAT
>CAZWPU010000289.1:0-2308 GCA_964635605.1 uncultured Bacteroidales bacterium
ATGGAAGGAGCAATCAATATATCCTTTAAGTTTCGTATCCCTGACTATGCGATAATTACAGAAGATGAAATTATTTTTACCCCCATAGTAGCTACAAACATCTTTACAAGGGCTCAGACACATTTGTATACAAATACCTCGCTTGAGGAAAGGGAATATCCATTCAGAGACCGATGCAGCCGACTGGTTGAACAGAATGAAACCATAACATTGCCCACCTTTAAAGAGGCAGTATATCTCACTTCTCAAGAAAATATTGATGGCTCAGCTGCCGCTTTTAGTGGCAAATATTCCGTTGAAAATAACCAAATAAAATTATCTGAGACCATTACGATTAAAAAACGAATATTCGAGCCTGATGAATGGCCCAATTATAAATCAGTGGTTGAATCTCAACAAAAATTTGCCGATGAGAAAATAATTTTATCACGATAAAATCATAAAAAATGAACATCATGAAAATAAAACATATTATCTATTTTACAGCAATAGTTTTTCTTGCAGGCTCTTGCCAAAAAAGTACAACTGAAGAACAAAACGACGCTCTCTTTAAATCCATAAAAAAGGTTTACGAATTAAATCCTGACGGGTCGATGAATTATCATTATCAACACGAGTTAAAATACATTACGCATTTCTCGTTTAACCGATTATATGGAGAATCTTTTATAATTTATAACCCTAACTACCAGGAACTAAAATTCAACAAGGTAGAAACTACCATGGCAGACGGGAAAGTGGTTGAAGCACCGGAGAATGCATTCAACAAAGTTTTACCAAGGTTTGCCGCCGGAACACCTGCTTTTAATCATTTACGTGAAATGGTGGTTACACACACCGGACTTGAACTGGGCTGCAATGTTGATTTCGACTACGAAATACATTCAAAAGCCGGATATCTGCCCTTCTTAAATAAAAATATTGTTTTACAAGAACTGGTTCCTGTAGAAAACTTAGAGATTGTTGTTAAGGTTCCCGAAGGAACCGAATTGAATTATAAATTGGTAAATATTGACGGGCAGGTAAAAACAACCCAAAAAGATGGATATACTCAATATTCCTGGAAATTTAAAAATTTAAAAAACAACGTTTACGAATCCAATCAACCACAAGACCAAAGCCACCTGCCCAGATTAATTTTTACTGATGCAACCATGACAGAGGCATTACAACAGGTTTCCAATAAAGACATGGTTCTAAATGATGAAATAAAACAGGCGGTTACGCAAAGAATAACCGGGATAGAAAAAGAAATACAAATTATTAGAGAATTGCAAACCCTGGTAGGCGATGAAATCAATGATTTTAATATTCCTATCGAATATGCAAAATATACTACAAGAACTTTAGAGGATATATGGCAATCAAATGGAGCCACGGCTATTGAAAAAAGTATTCTTTTAAATAAGATGCTTAACTTTTCGGGTATCCCTAGTGAATTAATTTATACCATCCCTTCGAAATTGTATAACGAGAATGTAGGAATTCTCAATGAAACTGGTGAATTTTATAATCTTGTACAAATTAATAATAATGAGGAGTTTATTATTTCTACTGATGCAAATCAAAAAAATAACATGGCTTTTTATTTAAAGGATCATGTATTGCTGGATATGAATGCTGAAAGAATGGAGCAGCCGGTCACCTCAACAGAATCAGAACCTAAAGTTACGGTAAAAGGTAATTTCCAGTTGAATCCACAAGGGTATCTTTCAGGAAGAACTGAGGTCAGTGTTTTTGGAGCAAATAATCCATACTTAAACTATTTGGATCAGGTTGAAAATGCTAAGGAGGTCTTTCAATCGATATTTCCTGGAAATACAATTCAGGATTACGAGGTAAAACAGTTTGATTTCATTGGCAGTAAACTAAGTGCTGATATTGAACAAAAAGAGCTATGGAAAAAACAGGGTGATTATTACTTTTTAACTCTGCCCAAATCTGAATATGGAATAAAAGGAGAGCATATAGTTATTCTGACTGAAAAACGTGAAAGTCCTTTAAAGCTCTCGCAAAACATTAATGAATCATATGAGTATACTGTTACAATACCCGAAGGATTTGCTTTTGTTGCTCCGGATATAACAAAAGAGCTCAACAACAATTTAGGTTCTGTATCAATAACTGTAACCGAGGAGAACAATACACTAAAAATTAACCGGTCATTAGAAATCAAAAAATGGTTGATAAATCCTGAAGAATATAGTGCTTTCTGTGATTTACTAAAGATATGGAGAAATGACACCTATCATGAAATCATTTTAAAGAAAGCCAATAAAGAATAGAAAATAATTTAACCTCTATAAAA
>CAZWPU010000290.1:0-2303 GCA_964635605.1 uncultured Bacteroidales bacterium
ATGCGGGCCAGGTAATTATTTCGTGGATCGCCCGGAATATCTATCCATGTAATTGTTTTATTGTCAAGAGTTATTGAACCTATCCTGGCGGATGAGTTGGCTGTGCCAACTTTTGGGTAGGGAAGGGGTAGTATTTTTGGATAGATTGAATCAATATTGTTAATCAGATAAAAGGTACCCGTACCTTTGGTGTCCATCTGCCAGAAAGAGATTCTCTTGCTGTCGGGGCTCCACCTGAAGCCATCACGGCAGTTCAGTTCTTCTTCATAAACCCAGTCGAACGTTCCATTGATGATATGATTGCTGCCATCGTTGGTTAACTGCTCAATCTCACCTGTTTCAAGTGTCTGCGTATAAATATTATTTTTATACACGAATCCAACCTTTTTGGCGTCGGGCGAAAACTTGGCAAACATTAACCTGGCAGGTTCCATATTAGGACCAATCTGCGATAATTTCCCGTTTTTCAAATCAAGCACCCAGTAATCTCCACGGGTATGATAACGCCATACCTTGCGTGTATTGGTAAAAATCAATAGTTTTGTATTGTCGGCCGACCATGCATAGTTAATCACAAACAATGGAGAATTTTTCCCGTTGGGGATTAAACTTGTAGCTGACACTAAAACTTCTCTTTTCCCGATTTTTGCATCATAGGTAACAATATCTCTTCCTCCTGCTGTTTCATTGAACTCCAGAGCCGAATATCCTTTGTTGTCTTTCATCCACCTGACCGTATTGATTCCTTTTGTGCTAAACACATTATTTTTATACAAGTCCGCAAGTGTCAGCTTCTTCAATGTGCTTTTTTGAGCAATACCCTCAAAAGCGGTAGCTGTTAAAAGAATAATTAATAAAATAATATTAACTGTTTTTTTCATTATTGCATCTGTTTTTTTCTAATAAGTTTAAAGAAGTAAAAATATAACAAAATGGGCTAAAAATAATGAAAAATTATCGTTGCGTAATCTAATTCATCATGAAATTCTATGCTCACAACGCAAAGACAACTTGCAATTTACCGTTGTGGGTGATTAAAATACAACAAAATAACCCAATTATTATTGAAATAACGAGCAAAAGAGCAATCTATAATTATAAAAAACGTTTATTCTCTTAAACAAAAGAAATGAATAATAAAATAGAATTGAAAGAGTATAAATTTGAATCATTATCTTATAAAATACTCCCTGGAATTTCAGAATATCATTGCATAAAACATAAATTAGATTTAATTCATAAATACTCATTTTACACGGATGTTGGAACCATAAAAGACAATGTTCATATTAAAGATATTTGTGTCGCAGAAAATAGATTTTTTAAATATCACATAGTAAAACCAACAGAAACCGAAAATACAAAAAGAGTAATATTGCTTTTTCATGGGTTCAATGAGAAAGATTGGACAAAATATATCCCTTGGGCTAAAACAATTTGTGAAGGAACAGGGAGCAGTGTTGTTTTATTTCCTATAGCTTTTCATATGCAGCGGGCACCAAAAGATTGGAGCAGTAAGAGAGAAATGTACAAATTGAGTGAGAAAAGAAAAAAAAGATACCCAAACATTGTAAATTCTACCTTGTCAAATGTTGCAATAAGCATGCGATTGCATGCAATGCCCCAGCGTTTTATATGGTCTGGATTACAAACCTACTATGATGTGATTCAGTTGATTGAAGAATGCAAAGAAGGCAAGCATCCCTATATTGATAAAGATTTTGAATTTGATATTTTTGCATATTCAATAGGTGGGTTTCTTGCTCAAATTCTTAAACTGACTAACCATAATAACTATTTTTCCAATTCAAAGGTTTGTTTATTTTGTAGTGGAGCAACATTTAATCGCTTTTCTCCAGTTTCAAAATTTATCCTTGATAGTGAAACGAATGTTGCTTTATATTCATTTTTAGTTGAGCATTTTGACAAATTTTTACAAAAAGACAATTTGCTTAATCATTATATACAAGAAGACCATCTGGAAGGAAAGATATTCTATTCAATGCTTGATTATCAAAAAGAAAGAATCTTTCGGGAAGAGCTGTTAAAAAAGAATGAAAATCATATTTATGCAATAACGCTTAAAAAAGATACTATTATACCTTCTTTTGAGGTAATAAATACACTTAAGGGAGCTTACCGTGATATTGATATTAAAATTGATGAGTTAGATTTTAATAGAGAGTATACTCATGAAAATCCTTTCCCTTTAAGTAATAAATTAACACCACAGATTGACGAAGATTTTAAAGTGGTATTTAGGAAAGTTTGCGACTTTTATAATCAATAACTACCCACAACAA
>CAZWPU010000291.1:0-2296 GCA_964635605.1 uncultured Bacteroidales bacterium
TGGTTGCTCTTACCGGAAAAGCAAAAGCTAATACCCTTTTTCTTTTAATTGCCGGGATAATTATGGTAGTAACCCTTTGGTTATCACGTAAAGCACGACGAGTAACAGAAACAGAAGTAAATTTAAGCAGACAGGCTTCTGGTAATGAAAGGTTTGGTTCAAGTATGCTTTCCCGAACGCTTGTTAAAGCTGCTTTAAATTTGGATAATGCAGTAGAAAAGATAATCCCTAAAAAAATATATAAGTTCCTCAGAAAAAGATTTGATACTTCAGAATATCAGAAAACCATTAAAAATCAAAAAGATGCACCTTCATTTGACATGGTACGTGCATCAGTTAATTTAACAGTTGCCAGTGTTCTGATCGCATTTGCTACTTCATTAAAACTTCCTTTATCAACAACATATGTTACTTTTATGGTAGCTATGGGTAGTTCGCTTGCCGATAAAGCATGGGGCAGAGAAAGTGCTGTATATAGAATTACCGGTGTAATTACAGTGATTGGTGGTTGGTTTATTACAGCATTTACAGCATTTACAGCTGCATTTATTATTGCATTAATTATTAGCTATGGAGGTGGAATTGCTATCGGTATTTTTATTGCGGTAGCACTCTTTATTCTTATCAGAACACATATTGTATTCAATAAAAAAGAAACGGAAAAAGAGCGATTAAAAACATTAGCCGACGAAGAACTTCATGCCGAAAATATAAGAACCAAGTGTACGCTTGAAGTACGAAATATGCTTAAGGCGGTAATTAAAGTGCTAAACCAAACCATAATTGGATTAACCAAAGAAGATCGCAAGCTGCTGAAAAATTTGTGTAAAGATGTTGATAAATTGAATGAAGAAGCTCGCTATTTAAAGCAATCTGTACATTTTACTTTGGAGAAACTTTATGAAGAAGAAGCTGAAACAGGACACTATTATGTCCAGGTTATTGATTATTTAAGAGAAATGGCTCATGCACTTACTTTTATTTCTAATCCCAGCTTTGAACATATCGAAAATCATCATAAGGGATTAATAACTGTACAGGTAGATGAGTTAAATGAATTAAGAGACGGAACAACAGATTTGTTTGATTCAATTATTGAAACCATTGAAAACAATACCTTTGAAAATATACCTGACTTAATTGAAAAGCAACAGGATATATTAGGTAAAATTAAGTCAGCCCGTAAGAAACAAGTTAAACGTATTAAGAAACACGAATCGGGAACACGGATTAGTATCCTGTATCTTGGAATTCTGAATGAACTGAAAAATTTCTTATTACAATCGGTTAACCTGGTAAAAGCCCAACGGGATTTTGTTGAATTTCAATTGAACAATCATGAAAAATAATTTTTAAACTGTTGCATAATATAAAAAGGCTTGATATTATCTTCGAGCCTTTTTAAAATTTACTGTTTATAACTTGATTTTAATCGACAAATTTATAGCCAACGCCTTTGATTGTTTTTATATGCTTTTCGCCAATCTTCTCCCTTAATTTTCGAATATGCACATCAATAGTTCTGTCGCCTACAATAATATTATCTCCCCATACAGAACTAAATATCTCGTCGCGTGTAAAAACCCGATCGGGTTTTGATATTAAAAGTACTAATAATTCAAATTCTTTTTTGGGCAGAATTAATTCGTTTCCATCCTTTATCACTATATATTTTTCTTTATCAATAACAAGATTTGATTGTTTTATAATTAAGTCATCGCTGGATTTTTGATTTGTTGTGGGTTTAAATCTTTTTAACAGGGCTTTTATCCGGCTAATTAATACTTTAGGCTTAACCGGTTTGGCAATATAATCATCCCCACCGGCTTCAAATCCGGCTATTTGTGAATAGTCTTCGCCACGGGCGGTTAAAAAAGCAATAATAGTGTTTTGCAGTTTTTTGTCCTGACGCATAATTTCACAAGTTTCAATTCCATCCATTTCAGGCATCATCACATCAAGTAGAATTAAATGGGGAGTTATTTTTTTTGCAATTTCTATGGCTTCCTTACCATTACTTGCTGTATGAACTTCAAATCCTTCTTTGTTAATGTTATATTTTAAAAATTCAAGGATATCAGATTCATCATCGACCAACAAGATTTTAAAATTTTTATTATTCATTGTTCATTTGGTTTTATGTAATATGCAATTGGCTAAGATACAATATTCTTTCTCGGTCAACGGTAAAAAAATCTTAAATCAACTTTAAGTTAAAGTTAACAAAAAAAAATTTACAGATAAAATTTAATACAAGGATAAAAAACAGATAATATCATTTAACATAAGCTAATAT
>CAZWPU010000292.1:0-2277 GCA_964635605.1 uncultured Bacteroidales bacterium
GAGTGGTAAGATTTAATGCCTGGGATAAGTCGTCGATAGTAATGTTTTGTTTAATCTTTGCCAGTTTTTTTGCAATAACCGATGTAGTATTAATCGTTAACATACTTACCGGATGAAAAAGTTTATCGAGAATAGTAATAGGTACTGCTGTAATGCGGGCAAATTTTTTCGCGCTTTTTTTTGCATAATATTTTGGGAATGTTTCTCCAAATAATAATAATATAAATGCAATAATGGCAATTTGAATAATAAATCCAAGAGCAGGTAATTCTTTAAAAATAAAAATAGCGTTAAGGATAATGCCCATTAAAATAATAAAGCAAACATTCATAAATCCATTAGCAATGGTAATGGTAGCTAATAATTTTTTAGGTTTTTTTAAATTTTTTATAATCAAGCGATTACGTAGGTCTTTATTCTTATTAATTTCTTTTATCTGGTCTGTACGTAATGTAAAAAAAGCAGTTTCAGCCCCAGACATTAGGGCTGAAAAAATAATTAGTATTACTGCCAATAAGATGTTTATTCCCGTACTTAAGTCTATCGACTGAAAAGTAACTTTGGTATTAATTATTAACACCATCAGGAATGGTTCTGTTGTTTCCAAGGTTTTGTTTTTGTTGGTTTTATTTATTTAAAATGGTAAATCATCTTCTTCCTGAGGAGGAGTTTCAATATCCGTTTCAGGTTGTTTCTCTTCAGTAGAAGAATCGTTGTCATTACTTTGTTTAGAGCCTAACATTTGCATATTGTCTGCAATAATCTCGGTAATATATTTTTTATTACCATCTTTATCATCATAAGAACGGTTTCTTATTTTGCCCTCTAAATAAAGCGGATCTCCTTTTTTAACATATTTTTCTACAACCTCAGCTAATCCACGCCAAACAACAATGTTATGCCATTCGGTGTTAGTAACTTTTTGGTTTTCTTTGTTACGATAGGTTTCACTCGTTGCTAAGGAGAAACTCGCAACTGTAACTCCACTGTCAAGGTGTCTTACATCGGGGTCTTTGCCCACATTTCCTACTAAGATAACTTTGTTTACTCCCATAATAATTTTGTTTTTAGGTTATACAAATGTAAAATTACAAAATTTTAAATTAATGCCAAGGGTTGAAAATTTAATTATTTATTTTCTTTAGGAAGTTTTCAATAAGCTTTGGAATGCTATATTTTTCAATATCTTCAGTGCTTATTTCTATGTAATTCTTTAGCAGGTATGAATTGGGGTGATCAATTTTTATACTATAAAATTTAGCAAACAACTTTTGATGGGATAAATGATGAATTTTTTCTTTAGAAATGTGTTGTATCTTAACTTTTGTTCCTTTAAACACCTTCTTCCATAATGGTTGGTTTGTTAAATTTTCAATGGAAACCGGCTCATTCGTTTCTATCATAGGTAGCTGGTAAAGTAACTTCCAAATATCATTCTTTTTTCGTTGTTCAATAAAAATTTTGTTTTGATATTGAATATATAGATAATTTATATAGCGTATACGCTGACTTATTTTTGTTCTCTTTAAAGGGAGTTCTGTTACCAGCTTATTTTGAAAAGCAAAACAAGATTTTTGTAGTACACATTGATGGCAGTCAGGGTTTTTAGGTATACATTGTAGTGCTCCAAACTCCATTAATGCCTGGTTGAAGATGCCGGGTGGTTGATTTTTAATCAACTCAAAAGCTTTTTGTTTGAATATTTTTTTGCCATTTGCTTTTTGAGGTGATTCTGCAATTCCATATAATCTTGATAAAACACGATAAACATTTCCATCCAATGCCGGTTCAGGAATATTAAATGCGATGGAGGCAATGGCTGCGGCAGTATATTCTCCAATCCCTTTTAATTTGAGTAATTCTTGGAAATTGGCAGGAAATTTTCCCTGATAATGATTTATGACTTGTTGGGCAGCATAATGCATATTTCGTGCTCGGGAATAATAACCAAGTCCTTGCCAAATTTTTAGTACTTCTTCAATAGGAGCATTTGCTAAAGTATATATATCAGGAAATTTTTTAATAAATTTATAATAATAACTAATTCCTTGATTTACTCTTGTTTGTTGTAAAATTATTTCCGATATCCAAATAGGATATGGACCATTTATTTCTCTCCAGGGTAGTGCCCTTTTGTTTTGTTCGTACCATGTTACAAAGGTTTTTCCTATCTTTAACATTGTAAATGAATAAAATAATTTTACCAAATTAACAAATTTAACCGTTTTGTATTTTATTAATCAAAAGAAATCATTTATATTTGCAGTTCAAAATAAG
>CAZWPU010000293.1:0-2267 GCA_964635605.1 uncultured Bacteroidales bacterium
CTACAAAATTACAAATTAAGATTTTAGGAAGAAAGATAAATATCATGATATGGCAAATAAACATGACAAATTTTCTGAAATAATGATTAGCACATTTTTTGTAGTATCTGATTTTGTCATAGAAAAAACATAACTTTGACTCACTAAATAATCAAAAAAAACAGAAAAATGAAAAACAAATGGACTCCAATAATCATTATCATTGCCGTAATACTAATATCAGTTATTAGTATTGTATCATGGATGAATAGAACTTATGATAAAGCGATAATTTTACAAGAAGAAGTGGATAAAACCTGGGGAGATGTTGTTTCTCAATATCAAAGAAGAGCTGACCTTATTCCGAATCTTGTAAATATTGTAAAGGGCTATGCTGAACATGAGCGGGAAACGCTTACAGAAGTTATTGAGGCTCGTTCTAAAGCCACATCAACTACAATAGACGCCAACAATTTAAATGCTGAAAATATGGAGGCATTTCAACAAGCACAAGGCAATTTAAGTTCTGCATTATCAAAACTAATGGTTGTGGTTGAACGTTATCCTGATTTAAAAGCCAATCAAAATTTTTCTGAATTACAAGCTCAACTGGAAGGCACAGAAAATAGAATTTCAGTCCACAGAATGAAATATAATGAAAGTGTTAGAAACTACAACACTCATATCAGAGGAAAATTTAGAAAATGGGCTTTAAATGTTTTCGGTGAAGAAGATGAATTTACAAAAAAAGAAATGTTCGAAGCAGTAACACAAAATGTTGAAGAAGCACCAAATGTAGAATTTTAATTATGAAAGCAGCAGATTTTTTTACCACAGAACAAAAGAAACAAATTACCGATGCCATAAAAGAAGCTGAACTAAATACATCGGGTGAGATAAGAGTCCATGTTGAGATGGATTGTAAAGAGAATGTTTTAGACCGTGCCGCTTTTTGGTTTGAAAAACTAAAAATGCATAAAACCGAATTAAGAAACGGAGTACTCTTTTATCTTTCGATTAATGACCGGAAATTTGCCATTTTAGGTGATGCAGGAATAAATGCAGTAACACCGGATAATTTCTGGGACGAGATTAAAGAAACCGTAATCGGTTATTTTCAAAAGGAAGAGTATGCTAGCGGATTAAGTAAAGGCTTTAAAATGGCCGGTCAGGCTTTACAAGAGCAATTTCCTCATCAGAAAGATGATATTAATGAATTGTCGGACGATATTTCGTTTGGAAAAAAGAATTAATTATGCAAAAAATAAAAAACAACATTTTAATAATACTTCTTGCAATATTTAGTTTGCAAGCTTATGCTCAGGAATTTCCTGAAAAATCAAATCGAATCGTAAATGATTATACCAATTTTTTATCTGTTCATGAAAGAAATGCCCTGGAACAAAAGCTGGTAAATTTTAGCAACCAGACCTCAACACAAATTGCTATTGCTATTGTTCCCAGTTTGCAAGGGTACGATGCTTCTTCCTATGCATTTGAGCTTGGCGAACGATGGGGTGTTGGACAAAAAGGAAAGAACAACGGGTTGCTGATCCTGGTAAAACCTAAAACTTCCAATTCGAAAGGTGAAGTTTTTATTGCTACCGGATATGGTACTGAAGGAGCTGTGCCCGATGCTATTGCCAAGCGAATTGTAGAGAATGAGGTGTTACCCAATTTTAGGCAGGGACAATATTATAAAGGTTTAAACCAGGCCGTAAATACCATTATCAGCTTAACCAAAGGTGAATACACTGCCGACGATTATCGTGAACAAACCAGCGGCAATGCAGGTTCTGCCATTCCTATGATTATTATTTTTCTGCTAATCATCATTTTTTCTATTATGGGAAGAGTACGCAGAGCACGCCATTACGCTGTAGGACACAATCTTCCTTTCTGGATTGCTTTAGGCATGTTAAGTTCTACTGGCAGAAGCCACGGTGGAAGTTTTGGCAATTTTTCATCTGGTTCCGGAAGCTTTGGCGGAGGTAGCGGATTTAGTGGATTTGGTGGAGGAAGCTTTGGTGGCGGAGGTGCCGGAGGAAGCTGGTAAAAAAATTATTACATGATATAAAACTAAAAAAGGTACCCAAATTTGGATACCTTTTTTATTGCTTAAAAATACATTACCTATTTTTTAAATTCTTCTTCCAGATCGGGATCAACTAATATTCGTCCGCAATATTCACAAACAATAATCTTTTTTCTGGAGCGAACATCCAGTTGTCTTTGAGGAGGAATTTTATTAAAACAACCACCACAAGCATCACGTTGAACAGAAACTA
>CAZWPU010000294.1:0-2256 GCA_964635605.1 uncultured Bacteroidales bacterium
AAGCAATGATGATTACATAATTAACATAACCTAGATATTTATTTAGATGTAAATTGAAAATGAATAGCAATACGGCAAAAATTACTAATACTAATCCCAATATTAGACCATGATTTAAAGCAGCTTTAAAGACTGAATTTGATTTTTTTTCCATAGTTTTTAGAGGTTTTGGTTTTATTGAAACAAATATATCAGTTTTTCGATAAATAATAACTCAATTATTTGAAAAGATTTATTTAATTATTAATTTTGTGGCCCTCGGGCAAGTCTTACACGACCAGCTCCTGTTGAACTCCCCCAGGTCCGGAAGGAAGCAAGGGTAAACGGTTGTAGCGGTGCGATGTAAGTAGCTTGCCCGTTTTTTTTGACCATTTACTAAACAATGACATAAAAAAATCCCGCATCATTTTTTGATACGGGATTTTTTGTTGAGTTATCTTACTATGATTTAGTTATTCTTTCCAGCCATCTTAGCATGAAAAACATCGTGGCCATGGATAAAACACAGACTACAACAAACATACTCCATGTTAACCACAGGGGTACACTTTCATAAAGTATAGCACCAATAAATAATAACTGGTTACCAACAGCGGTTGCACCTAACCAGCCACCTTGCATAATACCCTGGTATTGAGGGGGCGCTACTTTAGATACAAATGAAATTCCAAGTGGGCTAATAAATAGCTCAGCTACAGTAAGAATTAAATAGGTTCCAATTAGTAGGAATGGAGTTACTCTTAGGGATTGATCAAGGGGTGTCCCATCTCTCGCAGGGTCAATGGTTTCAGAAGCAGGTAATCCTATGGAACCTAATGTCATCACTAAATAGGCAGTTGCTGCAATTCCCATACCGATAGCAATTTTCTTGGGTGTTGACGGTTCCATACCTTTTGATCGTAACCATCCGAAAAATCCTACAATAATTGGTGTTAACAGAACAATAAATAGTGGGTTAACCGATTGGAATATTTCTGCCCCTTCAATGGTTACAAAGCCAAGATTAATAGCAATTCCGCTTAAATCAGTATAGTCACGGGCAAACATCGTAAGCGTCAGACCGTTTTGGTGGAATGAGAACCAGAAAAAGATTACAACGCCAAATACAGCAAATAGAGCATATAAACGTTGTCTGATTTCCTGAACGCTCATTTCAGGGGTAGCATCGGTTTTTGTACCGTCTTTTGCTTTTTTCTGTACGGTAGGGAATTTTTTGGAATTTGTTAAATAAATAACCAATGAAATAACCATTGCGCCAACAGCTATACCAAATGCATAATGATACCCGGTTGTAAAAATATCAAGATATTTGTTAGCAAAAGCATCCAGGCTTTGTCCTGCTCCACCTACGGAAGCTTTAATCTCTTCGAAACGGGTCATTGCTTCCTGTGTTAATCCTGAGCCTAAATGTTTGTGACACAAAGCAGGAAGGTCCGGATTATAATTAAGTCCGCTGTTGTTTAACCACCAGTTACGGATACCAATTGCTGCGAAAGGAGCAAAAATAGCACCTACATTAATAAACATATAGAAAAGAGAGAAACCTGAGTCTCTTAATTTTCCATATTTTTCGTTGTCATACATCTGGCCAACTAAAGCCTGTAAGTTACCTTTGAATAATCCATTACCAAAAGCAATAACAAACAAACCAAAGATTGTTAAAATTAGCATGGCCATTCTGCTGCTTTCAGGTACCGGCGTTGGTGATGGTAAGGCTACAATTACATAACCTACAGCCATGATTACGATTCCGGTTAAAATGGTTCCTTTGTAATTTCTTAATCGGTCGGCAATTAATCCTCCAACAAAAGCGAGGATATAAATAGAAAAATAAAAAACCGAATAAATTAAACCGGCATCTTTACCCGATAAACCAAACTTTGCTTGTAAAAAAAGCACCAGTATAGCCATCATGGTATAGAAGCCAAACCGCTCCCCCATATTTGCCAGAGCTGCTGCAATTAAACCTTTAGGATGTCCTTTAAACATAGTGTATTCGTTTTAGTTAATATTAATTTTCAAATCATTTACAAAAGGAATGACAAATATAAAAATCTTTTTTTTGTGACCAAGGATTTATACAAAGGTTTAAGCTAAAAAATTGAATGAAAATTATTCGTTGTGATTTTGTGTTTAAGTGTTGTTTTATAATTATTTATGGTGTTAGGTATCAGGGAAATCAGGCAGAATGTCTTTTGTCTCAGAATAAATGATATTATACTAACATATTGGTTGGAGATGTTTTATCAAATGTTA
>CAZWPU010000295.1:0-2249 GCA_964635605.1 uncultured Bacteroidales bacterium
GGGCCGTTTTTAGGTACACCCAAATATTCAGCTTGTTCATCGGTTAAATGGGTAAGTTTAACTCCAATTTGTTCAAGATGTAATCGTGCAACCTCTTCGTCTAAATGTTTTGGCAAACGGTAAACATCAGTTTTGTAATTATTTTTCCACAGTTCAATTTGTGCCAGCGTTTGGTTGGTAAACGAATTACTCATTACAAACGATGGATGCCCTGTAGCACAGCCTAAATTTACCAACCGGCCTTCGGCTAACATAAAAATGGAGTGTCCATCCGGGAACACATACTTATCAACCTGTGGTTTGATATTAATTTTTTCTATTCCGGGAATCTTTTCCAACGGATCAACCTGAATTTCATTATCGAAATGGCCAATGTTACAAACAATAGCCTGGTCTTTCATTTTCGACATGTGTTGGGCAGTAACAACATCTTTGTTTCCGGTGGCGGTAACAAAAATATTACCTTCGTCCAGTGCTTCCTCAAGGGGTTTTACTTCAAATCCTTCCATAGCAGCCTGCAAAGCACAAATCGGGTCAATTTCGGTAACAATTACACGTGCTCCGTACGAGCGCATCGATTTGGCCGAACCTTTACCTACATCACCATAACCACAAACAACCACAACCTTTCCTGCCAGCATAACATCCGTTGCCCGCTTAATACCATCGGCTAATGATTCGCGACAACCATATAAGTTGTCAAATTTTGATTTTGTAACCGAATCGTTTACATTAATAGCAGGGAAAAGCAGTTCTCCTCGTTCCATCATCTGGTATAACCGATGAACCCCTGTAGTGGTTTCTTCGGATACCCCTTTTAATTCTTTACTTATACGGTGCCATTTTTGATTATCCTGGGCTAACGTTTTTTTCAGGTTTTTATATAATTCTCTTTCGTCACCCGCTGATGGATTGGAATCTAAAAATGAGGCATCTTCTTCGGCCTTATATCCTTTGTGTACCATCAAGGTAGCATCACCACCATCATCAACAATTAAGTGTGGACCTTTCCCCTGGGGAAAAGTTAATGCCTGATTGGTACACCACCAGTATTCTTCCAATTTTTCGCCTTTCCATGCAAAAACAGGAACTCCTTCTTTTGCCATAGCTGCTGCAGCATGATCCTGAGTAGAAAAAATATTACAACTAGCCCAACGAACATCAGCGCCTAACACAACCAATGTCTCAATCAGTACCGCTGTTTGTACCGTCATATGTAACGAACCGGTTATACGAGCTCCTTTTAAAGGCTTTTCTTTGCCATATTTTTCGCGCAGCGACATTAAGCCCGGCATCTCTTTTTCGGCTATTTCAATTTCTTTTCTTCCAAATTCGGCTAATCCCAGATCCTTAACTTTATAAGGAAGGCTTTCTACCATTGTTCCTTCTATATCCATAATAAATATTTAATAATTAACGCTTTTTCAGGATGGCAAAGTTACAATTTTTTTTGCACATCATTAAAAACTATACAGTTAAACTTTCTATTTTGTTCAACTAGGAGTGATAAAATATCTTTAGCACTTCTTTTTTATCTTCTTTTAATTGAGTTGCCAACTCATCAAAACCGTTAAATTTTTTCTCGTCACGAATTCTTTGGACAAATGAAACGGTAATTTTTTGCTGATAAATTTTTTGATTAAAATCAAAAATATGAACTTCAATGTTCTTATCTCTCAATGTAGGAGAAACCGTTGGACGAGTACCAATATTCAACATTCCGCGAAATGAGTTCCCGTTTAGTTTTATCCTTACAGCATATACTCCATCGTGCGGAATTTGTTTGTATGGTTCGGGAACTTTAATATTGGCCGTAGGAAAACCTAATTTTCTTCCGATCTGATTTCCTTCAACAACATCTCCTGTAATAAAATACTCATAGCCTAAATATTTGTTAGCATAATCCAAATGTCCTGAAGTAAGGAATTCTCTTATTTTTGTAGAGCTAACACGATCATTATCCACCAACTTAGCATCCCGCTTTTCAATTTGAAATCCATACTTTTGGGCACACTCTTTTAAAAAGTCATAGCCGCCTTTTCGATCTTTACCAAATTGATGATTGTAACCCACAACCAGATGTTTTACCCCAATTTTTTCAACCAAATACTGCTCCATAAATTCACAAGCGGTTAAATGGGCAAATTCGCGGGTAAAAGGAATAATAATCAAATGGTCAACTTTTGTTTTGGAGAGTAAAAACTTTTTCTCTTCGATGGTATTTAACAACCGCAGCGAATAAACATCTT
>CAZWPU010000296.1:0-2244 GCA_964635605.1 uncultured Bacteroidales bacterium
TTTATAATTGTCCGGATTATTCAACTCTCTGTCTAATTCTGTATTCATATTATTTATTTATAAAATTAACGATAGCATTAACAAGTTCGCTGTTTATTTTTAGTTCAGGGTTTGTGTAAGATTGAATATTCTCCTGTAGGCCTCCATCAATGGTTTTTAAAATATGATTCATGTTTTTAACTTTTACCAGCCTTGCTTTTTCTTTAGCATTTGCAAGCTTTTGTGCCCCCTCCATATCTGTTTGGATATCTTTATCTCCCTGTATAATTAACGACGGGCAATCTAAATTTTTAATTAATGCTGCCGGGGTATAATTAAACCAACTAATTAAATAGGATTGAACTGATGGCCTGAATAAAGTATTTAATTGTTGAGGAATATTTTTAACGTAGTTTCCGTTTTTTAGGCTGTCAATTATAAACTCAACAGAATTATACAAATTAAAAGGTAGTTTTGGCTTTAGCTGCTTTTTTAAAAGGCTGTCGGCGGAATATCCGGCTCCGGCGATAGAAATAAATCCATCAACTTTTATGTCTTGTAATGCTATTAAACCTATTAATGAACCTTCGCTGTGCCCAATAATATAAATACCCCTGAAATTTTTGCCTTGCAAGAATTTAATCATTGATTTTACATCTTTTGCATATTGATCAATCGTTAAATTGGATTCTTTAAATTCGGGATAAGAGCTTTTTCCCACGCCTCTTTTGTCAAAACGTAAAGTAGCAATGCCTTTATCGACTAACGCATCCGAAAGAAATTTTAAACTATTATTATGCATCAAAGGCTGATTACCGTTTAAATCTGTTGGTCCGGAGCCACCTATAATCAATACCACCGGAGGGGTTTTTATATTTTGAGGATTAGACAATACAGAATGAATAGCTAAGTCTGATAATTCAATGGCTATTGTATCTGTTTTTGTTTTGGTTGATTTTGCTAAGGTAAATGATGATAATATCAAGATTATTAAGTAGGTTGTTATTAATTGTTTCATGAGTTTAGAAGAGTTTAATTAATTGATTTGTAAAAAAAGCAGAAAGAGCAATGGATAAGATCAGGCTGGTGATAAAAAGTATTATCAACTTGGGTCCTTTTATGTTTGCAGCAACCTTAAAAGCATTAAACATCAATGCCACCATCCATACTGTTAGAAAGAGTGTAACAATAATAAGAACAATAGCAATTGTCATAGTGCCTGCGCTCATATCCACAGGGTTGCCTTGTTCCAGCAATTGCCAGAGGATATATCTGCCGAATTTATCCATTGAATTTGAGAATCCGATTAACGCTGTAAATAAATAGGGGAAACGGGATAGGGCCTGAGTACCAAATATATCGATTAACCGTATTTTTGATTTTGAGAAAACAACAGCAAAAAGATATAAGATAGTAGATATAACCATCCAGTTTGCTATGCTTTGAAGAATGTAATACGAAACAGGGTAGTCCGGACCTGTTTTGACAGATAGTATATCAGGAAAATGGATATTGCTGTAATAGCCTATAACTGAAGTGCAGAAGATAATAAGTAATCCTATTAATAACGAGTAGCCTCCTGCTATATATACAAACGGATTTAATAATTTTTTTATCATGATATTTCTGTTTGTAGTTTTGTTATTTTTTTAATCAAATCGTCTAACATATTTCTTACCGTAGGATAACTAAATTTTAATTTCTGGGCCATAATTTTTAAGCTGCCACTACTTTGGATAAATAAAATAATAAAATCCTGATCTTTCTGATCAAGTTTAAGTAATAAGGGTAAGTGATATAACCCATTAATGGTTGTTTCACAATTATCACAATGGAGACTTTGAACTTTTAGCTCAGAATTACAGCTTGGACATAAAACCGGAAGTTTCTTATTCATGATTTGTAATTTATTTTTTACAATATTATAAAATTATGTTAATATTATCAATATAAAAATTAATAATATTTAATATTAGTTTAATAAAGTTAACATTAAAGTATAAAATTTAGCTATTGCTTTTGGAGATAAAGTTAAAAAAAAGCGGAGTGAGAAAATGCTACCAAAGAATGATTTAAAAGTTATTTTGTTAAGTCAGTTTTTAGGTATGCTAAAAGATAAAGTGCTTCCTTTGCCGATCGCTGAGTCAATATTTAACGTGCCACCCCACTGTTGAATAAACTCTTTACAGATAATCAGTCCAAGTCCGGTACCTTTTTCATATTCCGTTCCCGGTTTCGTAAAGTCTAACTCTTTGTTGAATATTT
>CAZWPU010000297.1:0-2219 GCA_964635605.1 uncultured Bacteroidales bacterium
TTGAGGAAACCGACGGAATTGAAATCATTAATTTCCCGGTAAATGAAAACTATCCTGAAGGAATGCTTGTGGTGCATGATGGTTATAATTTTCAGAACGATTCAATCCAGGCACAAAATTTTAAATTCATATCGTGGGAGAAAATTAAAAGGATGATTGAGCAGTTTTGATTTTAAGATGTTTGTTTGGTAGCTTACTGTAATTTTCTGGCTTATTGATGGTTTCTTGTTAGGTTTAACATATCTTCTATTTGTTTTATTAATTCAAGAGTGAATTCATTTGGCATTTTTACTTGAGTTGTTTCTCCTTTCTCCAGCAAATCCGACACAAAAGCGGCTTCGTAATTGTACCCATTACCAACCCATTGTATGGGAACAATTTGTTCTTTGCCATTTTTATATAAAATAATATCAGTAGGACAATGCCACAGAGGTTTTAATATTACAGTTGCATTTTCAAATTTTAGGATTGCTTCATTGCGAAGTTGTTCTTTAAATGAGCAGGTAAGGTTTGCTGTAGCTGATTTATACGTATTTTTTATAGTAGTATGAATATCTACTTTGGTTGGCCCCCATGTAACTTCATATTTTGTTTTTACCGGTAAGCCCAGAAGCAACTGAGCTAAAAAAAGTGGATAAATACCAATATCGAACAATGCTCCACCTCCAAGTTCGGGATTAAGTAATCGTCCCGCTGGATTCTCAGGTGCTATAAATCCAAAGGAAACATCAATATGTTTTAATTTTCCATATAATTCGGATTGAACAAGTCCTTCCACATAGGCTATGGATGAATGAAAGCGTGTCCATAGTGCTTCCATTAAGAAAACATTTTGTTTTCCGGCAAGAGAAAATAATTCTTTTGATTTTGCTAACGATGTAGTTAATGGTTTTTCACATAATACATGTTTTCTGTGTTCGATACAAAGCTTTGCATTTTCAAAATGAAGGTGATTGTATGAAGCTATATATATTACATCTATTTTGTCTGACCTGGCAAGTTCATCATAACTCTCAAATACTTTTTGGGCCTTATGTTTTTTGGCGAATTCTTTAGCTCTGTTAATATCACTGGAGGCCACGCCATATAATTCGGCATTGGATACATAATTCAGCCCTTCAGTGAATTTATGAGCAATTTTGCCAAGACCGATGATTCCCCATTTTATCATTAATAAAAGATTTATAGTGTTTTTAGAAAATATTTTTTAAACGAAAATTTTTAAGAATTTTTATACAACCTTAAAAAATAATTACCGATTAATACGTTTCCGAATGGTTTCCCAGGTATCGGTAATTAAAAAACTTTCATCCATATACGAAATCATTTTCTCAAACTTTTTCATGGGAAGGGCAAAAGTTAGCGTATTATCTGAAACACAGGGACGGGCAGAGGTGTCGAACATGCCAATAATTGCCCTTGGATTTTCCTGATTCATTTCCAGGTAGGGATAATGAACAATGGAACCACAGCCTGCAGCAAATGGAGTAATTGCTCCTCCCTTTGGGTTTATTTGGTCAAAGTTAGCCAGAGTAAATAAACCCGATAAAACATCGGGTTTGGCGAAAAATATTACAACTTCCGGCTGGTCTTTTTCAGTGAGTTTATCCCATCGTTTAAAAATAATATTTCGATTGTTAGCCGGAATGGTATGATGATTTTTCATTAATTCATTTACCATTTCGGGAGTACGTTTGTACCGTTCACCTTCCAGCTCTCCGGGGATCCCACACGAAAGGAAATATTCAAAATTAGGTCGCGTTTTATCCGAGTAGCCCAAATATCTTCGGGCACCACCACAACCCAGCGATGCTTTATTAAACGATAAATTATTTCCTTTTCGCACCGCTGCTAAATCGCAAATAAAACAGCTCCATTCATTTTTTGCAGGTACAACATCAGTATCATTTGCTTCATCACTAAAATAAAATGCAATAGGTAATTCGGCATTTCCAAAATATTTTTTCCATTGGGCAATAAAATGATCTCTTAACTCAATGTTCATAATTTCTGATTTTTTCTTTTATTTTATGAATAAAAAAATCTTTTGTCTCTTTAGAATAAAATATGTATTTAGATTTTTCAAATCCGGATAACGATTCGGCATAACGATCCATGGTTTCGATAATATTTTCTAATTCTGTAATCGTTAAATCTTCTGCTAATTCCTCAATGATGGCTTTTCGAAAATTTAAATTACCATTTAAACGAACAATGTC
>CAZWPU010000298.1:0-2203 GCA_964635605.1 uncultured Bacteroidales bacterium
TTTTCCGGAACTTTTACTTATCATCCTGATTTTTTCGAAGATATTGTGCTGTTTCTTCAATATTCATACGGGAAGGATTACTATAATATCTATTTTACCCATACCATCAATGTTTTTAGAGTAGGAATTATGACCGAATTAATAAGATTTTAATAAAAAGATATGGATATTAAATTTAAAGAAAACCAGGCTTTAAAATTAGCCAGCTATATGGTTGTCATTGTACTTTTTGTTTTTACAACAGCTTCGGCAGCTCCTGCAGAGAAACCCGACAAGATCATAGGCAACTGGTTGTTGCCTGATAATCTGGAAATAGAAATATTTGAAAAAGGAGGCAAGTATTTTGGAAAAATAACCGATGTATACGGATTTAATGGCGGACAGGAAAGGGACATACATAATCCCGACAAATCGAAACGTAATGACCGTTTAATTGGAAAAATTATTATTTCCGGCCTTGAGTATGATCAAAAGTCGGGTGAGTGGATAAACGGGACCATTTATGCTCCACAAAAAGGACTAACTTTAGATTTAACGATTATTAAAATTAATGGTAAGACCCTAGAAGCAAAAGGAAGCAAGTTGTTTTTCAGTAAAAAAATCACCTGGGAAAGAATATATCGAAAGGGATAAAAAAAGATTATGAAAATGGAAGCATTGAAAAAATCTAAATAATTATATAAAACAAAAACCTAACAACCACAAAATTAAATACTTAAAAGCTTATTTTTGTTTTTACAGAAGGTTGTAAAACAGCAATAATAAATACGAATGTTGCAATGTATATTTGACACTATTTTGATGATTTTGCAATATACACTTTGCAAAATGGATAAGCTGTTTCAATATTCAAAATATTAGTAATGCCTATTTTGCTGCAGATAACATTGAATATGCCCGGGGCAATAAAATTCCATTGTGGTTATTTGGCTTTTTATACTAAACTAGATTATAAAATTGGATGATCTGATTATAACCTTGGATTATAAGCAGCCGAAAATTTTGAACCGAAAGTATAGGTAAAACCAATATGCCCGTCGAGTTGATAATTGGTTGACCTTCGGCGTTGCTCCAAAAGGATTTCTTCGGTAGACATCTCTCCCATAGGAATTTCAACCAGGTCGTTAATGTAGTCAAACTCAACAGCTACCGTTAATGCAAATCCTTTAAACAGCCGTAAATTTAATTGAGTATACATTTCAAGCCGGTTCGAGCTGAAATCATGAAAGTGTTGTTTGCCGGTCATTCTGGCTCTAATGCTTCCCCATGGTTGTTGAAAGTCTGCCGAAAGTACTAAAGAATGCCCCCACAGAAATTCTTCTGATTCATCAAAAATGGTTCTTTGTATATAATCATTGTACGAATAATCAAGCTTATAAGCAATGGCAATGGATCGTCGGGTGGCATCGCTGTAAGGGAAAAGGCTGTATTCAAGGGCAGGTGAAATTTCTAGCTGAAAGTCCATGTTGTGATAGGTACTGGATAGCATTTCTGTAAAAACACCATAAGACCAGTGCTCGGTCAAGCTTTTAATTAAATAACCGTCAAAACCGTCTCTTCTTGATGTGGTGGTTATTGTTGTGGAGTCTTCAATTTCATAACTCTTCTTATTGTAATTAAAATAAGGTCTTGCTCGTATTTTCCAGTCTTCGGTAACCTTGTCGGCATAAAAACCATATCGGATATGCAATGAGTTACGGGTCTGCTCGGCATCAAAGTATCCTCCGCCATAAACTTCAAATACCCAACTCCTCCAGGGATCAACCACCACTATATCTTCATCCGTTAATTCAAGGCTGTCCACAAAATATTGTATCGAAATTTTTTTTATAGCATTTTCGTCATCCGCCAAATAATATAACATACCGATTTTTATCATCCGGGTATAGCCTTCTCGTATTTCGTGTTGGGTTTGATTGGCCGATGCCCAATATTTTAATTCATGGTTCATGCCTTTTAAATCTTGCCGGCCAATGAATGATATGATATAATTTGTCCCGGCTTGTCCGGCATCATGTCTTGTCATCATAATATGCAAATCTGCAAGCTCTTTATCACGAACAAAGTTAACCACCGGTATTTCCTGGCGTATATAATCATCATCTGCCCAATATTCCAAATCCAAAAAAACGGATAATCTACCATTTATCAAATTATTATTTGCAGCGACATTGTTTTTTAAGATATCATTTGATAAGGATAT
>CAZWPU010000299.1:0-2194 GCA_964635605.1 uncultured Bacteroidales bacterium
GGTGCTATCTTTGGAACACCTAAAAATGTTCATTTTATTGTTCAGGATAAATGTATAGGTTGCGGTATATGTTTTGAAACGTGTAAGTTTTCAGCTATTATCAGTCAATAAGGAAAGTACTTATGTCAGTAAACATCGAGGTAAATAATAAAATAATACAAGCAAAAAAAGGAGAAACAATCCTTGAAGCTTTAAACAGGAATGGTATAAAGGTTCCAACTTTATGCCGTATGGAAGGTTTTTCACCCACAGGGGCTTGTCGTTTATGTGTGGTGGAAGTGGAAGGTAAATCTGGGCTAATTCCATCTTGTTCTTATCCTATTGAACAAACGATGAAAATATGGACTCATTCACCCAGAGTGATTAGAGCCCGAAAAATGTTGGTAGAACTGCTTTTGTCGAATCACCCTGACGATTGTTTGTATTGCATACGAAATGGTAATTGCGAGTTACAGGAATTAGCTGTTGAGTTAAATGTTCGTGAAAGACGTATATCGGGGGAAAAAACTAAAATTAATCTTGACCAGTCCAGCCCGGGAATTGTTCGTGATCCTTCAAAATGCATTTTATGTGGCCGTTGTATTCGGGTTTGCGAAGAGATACAAGGTGTTTCTACCTTTGATTTTATTAATCGTGGGAATTCAACGCTTGTTGCTACATCGATGAGTAAGGACCTGAATTTTTCGAACTGTATAAATTGCGGACAATGTATAATGGTTTGCCCAACCGGTGCTTTACATGAAAAAACAAGTTTTGATATTATTCAGGAAATGCTTAATAATAAAGATATAAAAGTTATTGCGCATTATTCATCTTCTGTTTCTGTATCATTGGTAAAAGAGTTGGGATTAAAACCAGGAAAAGATTTAAACGGATTGTTAAATGCAGCGCTTAAACGTATAGGGTTTGATAAAGTGTTTGACAGTTCTTTTGGTGCAGATTTAGCAATTTACGAGCAAGCTGCCGAATTAGCTGATCGCATAAAAAACGAAGAAAATCTACCTATGTATAGCAGCTGTTGCCCGGGGTGGATTAAATATATGGAACAATCACATCCTGATATGATTGATTTGGCCTCTACAACAAAATCTCCTCAACAAATTTTAGGAACGCTTGTTAAAGGATATTATGCTGAAAAAACACAATTATCTGCTGAAAAAATATTTACCATATCAATAACTCCCTGTACAGCTAAAAAGTTTGAAGCACAGCGCGAAGAAATGACGCATAAAGGAGTTTCTGATATTGACCAGGTAATTACTACTCGCGAATTGATTAAATTGATACATCTTTATGGTATTGATATCCATTCGTTAAATCAAGAGTTTTCTGATGACCCTTTTAATATTCGATCATCAGCAGCAAAACTTGTAAGTGTTTCAGGTGGTGTAACAGAGGCGGTAGCACGTACACTTAACTATTTTTTAACAGGAAAAGAATTGTCTCCAATTCAGATTTCAAAATTACGAGGGATAAGAAATAAAAAGGAAATTGTCCTGAAAATGGGCAAAAAAAATGTAAACTTTGTAGTGGTAAGCGGATTAAAAAATGCAAATAAAATCTTAGCTGAAATACGCGAAGGAGAAATTAAAGCAGATTTTATTGAAATAATGGCTTGCCCCGGAGGATGTATAAATGGAGGAGGACAACCTTTTTGTAATGATGAGAAGGTGCAAAAAACACTGATTAAAGCGATTTATAATATCGATGATAAAGAAGCTATTAAAGTAGCTCATAAAAACCCTGGAGTTTTAAAATTGTATAAGGATTATTTGAAGGAGCCATTAAGCCCGGTAAGTAATAAAAATTTACATACCGGATATAAGGAGAGAGAAGTTTTATTGTAAAATGAAGATTGGGATGAAATGAAAACCGTAAACTCAAATAAAAATCGTGATTTGGTATATACCCTTAAAAATAGGTGTAGGGTATGTTATACCTGTGTTCGCGAATGTCCTGCAAAAGCTATAAAGATCATTAACGGACAAGCCGAAGTATTAAACGAACGGTGCATTGTTTGTGGTAATTGTACGAAAGTTTGCAGTCAGGGAGCGAAAGTTTTTTTGCATACCATTGATAATGTAAATGAACTATTACAAACAAACCGAAAGAATATTGCCATAGTAGCTCCAAGTTTTCCGGCTGAGTTTGAAGAAATAACCGATTACAAAATTTTTATTTCTATGATTCGTAA
>CAZWPU010000300.1:0-2178 GCA_964635605.1 uncultured Bacteroidales bacterium
TTTTTCTGGTCTTTATGGTCGAGCCAGCTTATTTTAACGAAGCTGGCATTTGCTTTAATTTTTGTTTTGCTTTTTATTTATATAATCCTCTATATCAATAAAACCAATCGTGATTTAAATAAATTTTTAGAAACCATTAATACCCCCGATTATATTTTAAATGAGCAAACTTCTGATTTGTTTTACAGTCAGTTAAATGAAACCTATCATAAAATAATCGAACAACTAAAACTATCGTGGTTAGCAAAGGAAAAGCAACAGCAATATTTTAAATATACCCTGGAGAATATACCTGTGGGAGTTTTAGCTTTTGATATGGATGGAAATGTTGAATTTTGTAATCAAACAGCAAAAAATATTTTTAACGTTATTCAATTAAAGCATGTACGTAAACTTGGCAAAGCAGGAGAGGAGTTGTTAAACATAAACCCCGGGCAAACAAAGGTTTTGATTATTGAGTCCCATCTTGAAAGACTAAAGGTTTTAGCTCAATCGGTTCAAATAAAACAGGATAATAATATAATCAATATCATTACTTTACAAAATATAAAGACACAGCTTGAAGAAAGTGAAATTGAAGCCTGGCAAAAATTAATTCGCGTGCTTACCCATGAAATCATGAATTCTGTAACTCCCATAAAATCGCTTACATACAGCATGCAGAAGAAATTAAGCGAAGACGAGAAATCTAAAGTTGATAAAGAGCCGATTTTAAAAGGATTAAATGCTATTGAAATCCGAAGTCGGGGGTTGTTAAATTTTGTTGAGTCGTATAAAAATCTTACCCAAATTCCAATACCTGCTTACCAACGAGTTTATATTCAACAGTTGTTTGATAATATTATTGAATTACTGATTAGCGAGTTAAAAGAACATAAGATCAATATGAAAAAAAGATTGATTGCTGACGAAATTTCTGTAGTTGCTGATGAAAAACTGATTACTCAGGTCTTAATTAATTTAATTCGTAATGCTGTAAAAGCGCTTAGCGAAAAAGAAGCCGTGCCTGCCAGCAGACAGGAAAAGACCATTGAGCTTAGCGCAGATTATTATAATGAAAACAAAGTTAAGATCCAGGTAAAGGATAACGGAGCCGGAATCCCTGAAGAATTGCTGGATAAAATTTTTATTCCTTTTTTCTCTACAACCGAAGGAGGATCTGGTATTGGACTTTCATTTGTTCGTCAGGTGATGATTCTGCACAATGGTCGAATAGCGGTTAATTCAACCTCTGGAAATGGAGCAATATTTAGTTTGTATTTTTAGGTTCCGGAATATGATATATTAATTATAAATATTACGCATAAATTCAATTACTATTTGTAATTTTGAGGGATAAGAAAAGAAAAAAAGCCGCCACAACGGGTACATAAACGTACGTGGATGGAAGTTCCACCGGCTAAAAGGCCCGGGAAAATCCCGGGCTACTTTTTACTATATTGTTACTCCCGATAAATGGTCTAACTTATCGTTGTCGGTTGTGTAGTATGACTTCATCAAGTTTGCCGTTAAGCATGAATGGATTGGGATAATTCCAATCATATCTCCGATTTTTACCGATTTTAACAATTTATCTGTTGCTTGAATGGTTCCATGTTCTTGCGAAAGTTTGGTGACAAAAATTTTTTTATTCGGTTTTTGCCAGCCTTTTGAATTAAATGTTACTACCTGTCCGTAAATTTGTTGATTATTGATTATGAGAGCATCTTTTGAAAGATGGACGGCTCCACCATGTACGATTATTTCTTTCCTTTCATAATGAATGGCAACCACAGGACATCCCACAACTACAGCTATTTGATTAAATTCACATGCCCCCAGCATATATTGCATTAAATCGTAAAAAACAAAATTGCCGGGACGTATCTCATCAATCGACTTGAAATTATTTAAAAAGCTGCATGATGGCGTGTCACCTGTTGAAATAACAATTTGCGGATAATTCTTAATATACCTGTCTTTTAAATTTTTCAATTGTTCGACGCTGTGGTTAAAAATATGTTCTATTTCTTTTTTATCTTTTGCATGATAGGTATCTCCTGAATGCACCAGAAAACCTTTAAAAAACAGGTTGTCACAAGCAGCTGCTTGGAATAGAATATTGTCAATCAACTGAATATTCTTAGCTTCAATTCCTGTCCGGTGGTAACCGGTATCGATCTTAATAAAATAACCTAC
>CAZWPU010000301.1:0-2158 GCA_964635605.1 uncultured Bacteroidales bacterium
CATCCAGAAAATATTGTATTTTCCCATGATAAATCATATGATTTACCAGATTATCGATAGAATCGTTATAAATAAATTCGGTCATTGCCCAGGATTTCATGGCATCAGTAGGTATTTTTTCGGGTACCATATTCCGTTGTAAATATTTTGAAATACCTAAACGGTCGTAAAACTCCACATCAGTACCCAGGTATTTATCGGTTCCTATGGCTAAAATACTATCTCCGATTACAATTGATTGATTAAATCCACCCTGGAAAGTATAAACAGCCGGCACTAACCTTTCAGGGAAATAGTATTTATAATATTTAAACGCTTGTGTTAATTCATCTTCAATAAAATCAACATCAGGAAATTTTTCCATCACTTTTTCATGCACCTGAAACATGGTATAATCGGTAATAAACCCTGTAATATAATCGGGATAAGCTTTACTATACGGACTACCAATATTTATTACATTCTGGCTGTATAGCTCCAAAAACCCGTCATATTTTTCAATTAAAGAGGGAATGTATTCATTTACTTCACCAGGGTTAAGATTAAATAAATCTTTATCGAGGCGTTTTACTTCAATACTCACATCCATATCATCAATATCCACGTCAAATTTATTTTTCTCAGAACATCCGGAAAATAATAATAGTGAAATTACACCAGTTAATAAACCTCTTTTTATCATCATAAAAACTCTTTTTTTATTATATAATTTGCTAAAACGGATTGATTTTTGAATACTACGCATAAAAATAACCTAAAATGATACGATTTTATATATTTTTGTATAAACGATAAATAAAACCTAAAAATATGAAAAAGTATTTAATTTTAATCATATTCGCTGTAAGCTCTTCAGTAATTTTTGCCCAGGGTTTAAAATTTACTGTATTTGCCGACCCCAAACTTTCGTGGATGTCGCCTGACTTAAAAGATGTTAGTAGCGAAGGTTCAAAACTGGGTGTTAATATTGGGTTAAATGTGGATAATTATTTTGCCAAAAATTATGCTTTCATGACCGGGATTTCGATTGACAACACCGGAGGTAAACTAAAATACGACTTTAAAAAAAATATTGATACCAGAAGCGCTGAAGATTCTATTATCCCAACAGGAAGTGTTTTAAATTATAAATTACAATACATCAACATTCCGTTGGGATTAAAATTTAAAACCAATCAAATTGGATATACCACTTTTTATACGCATTTAGGAATTAATGGAGGAATTAATATTAAAGCCACCGGCGAGGTAGATAATTTTGAATTGAATAATGAAAATATCAGTGATGAGGTAAAACTATTCACATTAGGCTATTTTATTGGTGCAGGCGTTGAGTATTCCATTGCCGGGAGCACAGCCATTGTTATTGGGATAACCTACACCAACGGATTTATTGATATTACACCCGATAACAATAATAAAGTAACCTTAAGCAATTTTGCTCTTAGATTAGGCGTATTATTTTAAAATTGAAAATAAAATAGAACATGAAAATTGCATTAGCCCAATTAAATTTTCACATTGGAAATTTTAAAAAAAATATTTCATCCATTATTGAAAAAATTGAACAAGCAAAGGAGCAACGAGTAGATTTAATTATTTTTTCGGAAATGGCTGTTTGTGGATATCCTCCGCAAGATTTACTGGAACACCGATCGTTTATTGAAAAATGTGAAGAGGCAGTATCCGAAATCTCAGAATATTGTAAAAATATTGCTGTAATTATTGGCGCTCCTACCGTAAATTATCATCCAAGAGGAAAAAGACTATTCAATTCGGCGTTATTTATTGCCGATGGGGAGATTCAATTTGTACAAAACAAAACATTGCTCCCAACCTATGATATTTTTGATGAGTACCGATATTTTGAGCCTAACGATAAATTTAATGTAGTTGAATATAAAGGCAAAAAAATTGCCTTAACCATTTGTGAGGATTTATGGGATGAGCAACCCACCCATAATCCGTTTGGAAAAAACCAGCTCTACCAGGTTACTCCTATGGAGAAAATGAAAGAGCATAATCCTGATTTTATTGTAAATATAGCTGCATCACCGTTTTCATATACTAAAATCTGGGGTAAAAAAAATATCTTTATTCGTAATGCAAAAAAATATAACCTCCCGGTTTTTAATGTGAACCAGGTAGGAGCCCAAAC
>CAZWPU010000302.1:0-2155 GCA_964635605.1 uncultured Bacteroidales bacterium
AACAGCTCTTCGTATTAAAAATAATAAAATTTGATAGAGGAAATTAACCAAACCCATGAAAAGTTTTTTCACGGCATCACCCATTTTCTGAAATACTTCGATCAAATCAATCTCGTCGTTTCTTTTTTCTTCTGATGTCATCTTTTGATCTGTTAAATTTGTTGCAAAATTATAAACTTAATTGATTAAGTTTTTTATTCATCCAAGATATCTCCAAAAATAAGCAATTATCCTCTCTAATCCACTATTTATAGGATATAATATGATTATTTCTGGAAAATTTCGAATAAACAACTAAAACACTGATCCTTCTTTATTAAGTTCGATTGTTTTTTTTAATCGATCAGCTTTTTGTGCTAGAGGTACTATCTTTTTTATTACACATAGTCTATCGAATAACACAGGAAAGAATAATTAGTTACATAACTACAAAAGTATACACATAAATATATTTGTTGCCCACCCGAATTATTAAATGACCTGAAATAATTCCAATAATAAATAGGTGATAAGAACGACAAATAACTGAGATTTAACAGCATTAGTAAAAGTACCGATTTGACTATGGAAATCGGGGATGGAAGTTTTTCAGGAAAATTATATTATGGGCGTTGGAACAGGAGATATTAAACTTGAAATGAGAAACAAATACCATCAGTATAATTTAACGATAGCCGAAGAGAAAGGCTATAATTTGCATAATCAATATTTAGAGTCAGCATTAAAATTAGGTATCTTTGGAGTGTTAATATTACTTTTCTGGCTTATGTCAACGCTTATTTATGCTATAACTACCAAAGATTTTTTATTATTTTTTCTTATGTTGATTGTATGCATTCATTTTATGATTGAATCGAAGATGAATAGGATTGCTGGAGTATCTTTTTTTATGTTTTTCTATGTTTTACTTCTTGCTAAAAATTTTTATTATGGGAAAAAGTTTACATAATTCCTTTTTCCTTTAAGGTTTTATTAATATTTCGGATAATAAGGATGAAAAAGGCAATAAAACCAAAGATTAATACTCCAGCAAGGGTATAGGTTGTAGCCTTTGTTTTGGGTTTTTGATAAATGGTAAAATCTTTAATTACTCTAAATGGAGTTGCAAATTGAATGGCTTTTTCCAACTTCTGTTTTTCTTTGGTTAATAATAATAACTCTTCTTGTAATGATTTCTCCTGGTAATAGATTTTAATTTCCCCAGGCCTGTTTTTAGGGTCGATAAAATTTGCCTGGATTTGTTCAATTTTTTTAATCTCCTGGTTTATATTTTGAATTAAATTCTGGGTATTCTTTCTAAAAATTTCAATTTCATTTTGAAAGTATTTTTCTTTATTAATAAAATTTAATATTCCTTGGTCTATTTTTTTTAAAATTTTATTATTATTTGTTATAATCCTTACAGATAAGTAATCAAGTCTTGTCTTTTTTTCTTCATTATATAAATAATTTGCTTCTATACTTTTAATCTCAATAAGTTCAGTTGAATCTATTTCCATTTTATTTTGTAAAAGAATATAATTTCCATCATCAAATAAAGTTTGGATATTATTGATATACTCCATTAAAATTTCATCAGAAAGTATCTCCGATTCTATCAACATAGAAGATTCATAAAATTTTTGGGTAAAAAATTTGGTAGAATAGCCTAGCAATGCTCCTACTATAACAGCTCCAAATAAAAACCAGAAATGTTTTTTGAAAAACAGATAAATATTTGTGAATACTTCTACCAGGTCAATTTCATCATTTCTTTTTTCTTCTGTCATATCATAAGTTATTTAGCAATATAATACATTTTTTTCATATGATCTACCTTTTCAGGATAGCCCAATTTTTCATACGAATATACTAAATTTAAAACTAATTTTTGAATGATTTCAATATTTGAGCATGGATAATAATACGATTTTTCAGGAACTATTTTTTGTTGTTTTAAAAAGTAGTCAATCTCCCGTTTCCCCAGTACCGCTCCTTTATTAAAAGGATTGATATAGAATAGAATTTCTTTTTCATTGGTTAACGATTGGTATAAGGGATCTACATATCCCAGAATGAAATGTTTAGGCAGATTAATTCCGTAAACGGGAATATCTAATTGATTTGCCAATGTCATATACAATATTCCCAGGGTAATAGGATTTCCTTTTTTGGA
>CAZWPU010000303.1:0-2149 GCA_964635605.1 uncultured Bacteroidales bacterium
ATCACACTGAGCATGTGATGAAAATGTATAAAGATTTTGTTGTTAAAGAATTACCCAACGAATATGAAATAGCGAAAGCCGATCAGGTGGATTTAATCAATAAATCGAAGAAATTTTTTAAGGAAACCGATAATTTTCAGTTGGAAGACTTTTCTGAAAAAATTTTTGAGGATAAAAATCTGGTGGACAGTTTTAATAACTACAAGAAAACGTATGAGTCTGAGCATGAAGTCCAACTATCTGATGAGTTTCAGATTTCAGGAAGTGCGGTTAAAAAGAACGCCAGAGTCTATAAAAGTGTAATTAAGCTGGATAAAAATTTTCATATTTATGTTCATGGTAATCGTGAATATATTACAAAAGGGTACGACGAAAAGACCGGAATGAACTACTACCAGGTATTTTTTAAGGAGGAAAAGTGATGAACGGTACGATGAGAAATAGTATAAAACCCGGGATGAAAGTTTCCATTGTGCTTAAGAAAGATCAAAAAACAGGAAAATTAACTCAAGGAGTTATTCAGGATATTCTTACCAAATCAACAACGCACCCGCATGGAATAAAAGTTAGATTAACCACAGGCGAGGTTGGAAGGGTTAAAGAAGTTTTAAATACTAAATTTTAAATGTTTGTAAAACATTTTGAAAATTATCAGGAATAGTTGATTCGAAGTGTACTTTCTGTTGCTTTTCAGGATGCGTAAAAGTTAATTGCCCTGCATGTAAAAACAATCTTTTTATCCCGGTTTTTTCTGTAATGATTCTGTTAAGTGTCCAGTCTCCATGATGGGTGTCACCCAGAATATCAAACCGTTGCATGGCAAAATGCTGGCGTATTTGGTGCCATCGGCCGGTTTCTAAATTAATTTCAACCAGGCTTAGTTCAATATCCTTAAATTCTTTGTAACAAATGTTGGTTTTAATTGATTCAATGGTTTTAAAATGCGTAATGGCAGGTTTCTTTTTTCCTCGTTTTTTGATTAAAACATTTTCATCGAATGTTCCAGCTCCAGGGTTTTCTCTTACCAAAGCAAAATATATTTTTTCAACTTCCTTATGTTCAAACTGTAAAGTTAATTTTTTTGCAATTTCCGGACTTAAAGCAAGTACAATTAATCCTGAGGTTTTCGAATCTAACCGATGCACATTATACACACTTTTATTTAGCATTTGCCCGATTTGTTTAGTGAGGTAAGGCGCATCGTGGGGCATAAAATTATTTTTGTGTACAGGCAGATTAATGGGTTTGTTGCATACAATCAGATCATTGTCTTGATATATGATTTCTGTTTGAATTTGTTCATTTGCAAGTAAGTTCATGTTTTAAAAGTAAATGATCTTGTTGAGGAAACAAAATGGCGAAAGATTAAATATTGTTTCATGTGTTTATTTTTTAATGTTTTTTTAAGGCCACATGCCTGCCTGTCGGCAGACAGGTAATCACATAAGTAAAATAATCATTTTGTCTGGTATGTAAATGTTTATTTTACTTATGCTTATTTCATATAAAAAGTTTTTTTTAGCTAACCAGCATTATTCATAAATTTTTGAATAATGCTGCTGACGTAGGAAAAATTAAAGGTTTAATTAGTATAAACCTTTGATTTTCCCCAGTCAGGCGATGACGCTTTCTGTCACGCCATGACAATAGTTGTTATGGGTTAACCTGTACTATTCATAAATATTGGAAAATATAATATTTATGAATACGTCAGGCTAAAATCTTAAATTATGGGAAAAGTAAAAATTCGCAAAAAAAGCTATGGTCTGTTAATGGGTTTAACTATATTTTTCACCCTCTGTGCGTTGTCTACATTAATTCCTGCCGAGCAAGCAAGCAAAGCATGTATGCTTGGTTATAAAGCGCATTGTACTTTTACGCCTGTAAGCACTATTTTATGTGCAATACCTGCTGCCATTACATGTTTTATTCGCAAACGATTTTTTGTATCCTATGAATAAATTTTTTGCTTAACTTTTTTTCTCCAACACATTAAAAGGTATCTCCAGGATTGATTGAAACTCCATCCCTTTTTCTTCAATTAAATGATCGCCTGGATCGAAATACCAGGTTACTTTCACTTCATTTCCAGTATCTTTAATTTTTTCAAGCTCAATAAATAATTCATACAACATTTTGGCAGAAGAAG
>CAZWPU010000304.1:0-2146 GCA_964635605.1 uncultured Bacteroidales bacterium
AACTAAATAAAAAAATAAATTTAATTTTTATATTTACGGGTTGTAAAATTAATTTATTTAAGTTAGATTTGTCGCTAACGTTGTGTTTTTTTTAGTTTTTAATGTAATTAATATATAATTTGAGTCATGCCAAAGATCAAATATCATTTTGATTCTAATACACTCACATTTAAAAAAGTTAGGTTAGTTCGGAAACAAATTATTTTTAGATTTTTATTCTTTCTTATAGTTACCGGTTCAGTTGCTTTAATACTTAATCTGCTATATACCTCATTTTATCCGACACCTAAAGTAGCTATGCTGGTAGAGGATCAAAATACTATTCTTGCAAAATATGATATTTTAAATGCAAAGATTGGTGAAATAGATCATGTCATTGCAGATATTGAGCATAGAGATGATTATGTATATCGAACAATTTTTGAAATGGATCCTATACCTGCCACAGTAAGAGAAGCTGGTTTTGGGGGTGTGAACCGATATACAGAATTTGAAAGCTTCGATAATTCTGAGATATTGATTAATACTTATAAAAAGTTAGATATCCTTTCGAAAAAATTATATGTTCAAACGAAATCTTTTGATAAAGTTATAGAGTATGCTCGTAATAAAGAGAAAATGCTTGCTGCTATTCCTGCGATACAACCTATTGCTTTAAAGGATTTTAATCGAATAAGCGATTATTTTGGTTCGCGCGAAGACCCTTTTACAGGAAAAAGAACCATGCATCATGGAATGGATTTTACAGGCCCCGAAGGATCTGATATTTTTGCAACAGGTGATGGCGAAGTTGTTGAAGCCGGCTATTCTTTTTATGGTTATGGAAACCGGGTAATTATTGATCATGGTTATGGATATCAAACAATTTATGCACATTTAAAAGATATAAAAGTTAAAAGAGGACAAAAAGTTACCCGTGGCGATGTGGTTGGTGCCCTTGGAAATACGGGTCGCTCTACAGGAGCTCATTTACATTATGAAGTTCGATTAAATAACAGACCCGTAAACCCAATTAATTATTATTTTAACGATATTACGCCGGAAGAATACGATTTAATGATTGCTACTTATTCAAAAAGAAGAACTCCGATGGATTAATATCTTAAAATTAATCCTTATATTTGAACCGTAAAGTTTTAATTGTTTATGGCAAGAGTCAAATATAAGTTTGATCATCATTCACTTAAATACGATAAAATTGTTCTTACAGGGAAACAAAAATTTTATCGTTTTCTGGCGTATTTTACAGCAACAATCATTTTTGCAATTATTTACAACGTCTTATTTTCTATCTTTCTTGATACCCCAAAAGAAAAAGGGTTAAAACGAGAAAATCAGCAATTACTTACACAATATGAGATGTTAAATAATCAGTTTGAACTGGTTGAGAAAACCCTTTCTGATCTTCAAAAAAGAGATGATAATATTTATCGTGTGATTTTTGAAGCGGAGCCTATCCCTCCTTCAGTTCGTTCGGCTGGTTACGGAGGGGCTAACAGATATGTTGATTTACAAGGATACAATAATTCTGATTTGGTCATTCAAACCGCTCAACGATTGGATAAAATAACTAAAAAACTTTATGTTCAATCTAAATCATATGATAACCTTATAGCGTTAGCAAAAAATAAAGAAGAGATGATTGCTAGTATTCCTGCCATTATGCCTATTTCAAATAAAGACTTAACCCGTACCGCTTCGGGCTGGGGATGGCGAATACATCCGATTTATAAAATTCGGAAATTTCATTATGGTATGGATTTCACTGCTTCAACAGGTACAGAGATATATGCAACCGGTGATGGGGTAGTTGAGATTGTTGAAAATTCATTGCGAGGATACGGTAAACGGATTATCATTAATCATGGATTTGGCTATAAATCATTATATGCTCATTTAAGTGGTTTTAACGTGAGGAAAGGACAGAAAGTTAAACGTGGAGATGTTATTGGTTTTGTTGGTTCTACGGGCACATCTACGGCGCCACATCTACATTACGAAGTAATTAAAAACAATAATAAAGTAAATCCTGTACATTATTATTTCAACGACTTAACTCCCGAGGAGTTTGATAAGATGATTTTTATTTCGTCCAATAGCGGACAATCATTTGATTAAAAATTACTGTATGTACAAAATTCTTCAA
>CAZWPU010000305.1:0-2142 GCA_964635605.1 uncultured Bacteroidales bacterium
CTTCCCTGAACTTATGCCCTCACGGACATCTCTCCTTTCGAGAGTTTGGTGCTCTGTGTTGCCCGGACTTTCCTCCCTGCTTCAATTTATGAAGCAGAGCGATGAAACGACCTGCTGATTTGCAAAGTTAATGAAATTTACTTTGAATGCTATTCAGTTTCTACTTTAGCATTACTAAAGTAGCACCATATCCATATTCTTTGAAAGAAGCATCCTGGTAACGCAGTTTTGGATATTTTCGGTTTAACGTTTTAAGAATTTCATGTTTTAATCGTCCATTACCTACTCCATGAATAAAAACGATTCTTTTGTTTCCGGCAAGTATTGCTCCTTCAAGGGCCGTGGTAAACCGGCTCATCTGAATATCTAAAATTTCGGCATTGGAAAAGTGGGAATAGTCATCGGCCAGTTCCTGAATATGTAAATCAATCTCTTCAATTTCTTCATCCTTGCCTTTTTTACTACTTTGATACACTTTTTTAGGCTCTTTTCGTTCTTTTTCTTTCTTTGCCTTTTCAATATCATCATCGGAAATATGATCGACTAAATTTATCTCCTCTTTAGTAATTTCATAAATAAAAGCTTTCTCGTGGAAAAAATCATTTTCAATAAAACTTTTTTCTTTATAAAATCGTGAGGGTTTAAAATTCCATGTTCTATTTACTGGATTGAGCAAATAATAATTGCCTTTTCGAAAAAATACAATTTGAAAGTTTATTTCTTCGAAATTATTTAGTTCATCGCGCTTAATATCAGCTAATTGTAGTTTAGTGTTGTCTTCAAGATTTCCATATGCCATTAAGCTCTGAAATTCGCCTTCGCTCCGGGAAATTGAATATAAAATTCTGAAATTACTATCGTTAATTAAAAAGATTCTTAAATCAGAATTCAAAATATCATCCTTATTTTCAGGAACTACGGCAAAAAAGATGCTGGCGTTGCGATCGGTATTTAATCCATCCTCGTCAATATCTTCTGTTTCAATAGTTTCTTGAATTGTCTGGGGAGATTGAGATGCTTCATTTCCTTCTCTATCCTGCTTATCGTCAAAAATATACTGGTCTTCAATTTTTAATAATTCGCTCATTAATACAGGTATTTCAAAACCATCATTATTATGGACAATCGCAATTTTTTTATCCTGAAAACGTACGATTACTCCCTCTCCTACATCATTTAAAAATTTTACCTTATCTCCTTTCTTAAAATTCATATTTAAATCTTTTAAATCTAATTTCTTCATCATTTATATTGCCGGATACTGAAAGCACAGGCAAGTATTATCCGCTTTAATTTTTTATGCCAGAATTACTTGCTAAAGCCATTCACCATCCCTCAGGCGAACCTTCATACACAATTTTAGTGTCCTTTTACAATTTCATAATCTATGCATGAAGATTTCGTTACAAAATTAGTTATTTTTGCGCCGGGAAAAAGGAATAAGATGAATATAAAAGCAGAAAATATAAAAATAAATCAATATACTTATGAACTGCCGGAGCAAAGAATAGCAAAGTATCCGCTGGAAGAAAGGGATTTGTCTAAATTATTGGTTTATAATAAAGGAAATATTGAGCACAATACTTTTTTGAATATTGAACAGTATATCGAAACGGATGATACCCTGGTTTTTAATAACACCAAAGTAATTCAGGCAAGGTTAAAATTTTATAAAGAAACGGGTGCCAGGATTGAAATTTTTTGTTTAGAACCCGTAAATCCTTCGGATTATGTGCTGGCTTTTCAACAAAACCAAAAGGTAACCTGGAAATGCATTGTAGGGAATGCAAAAAAGTGGAAAAATGATCTTTTAACGCAAAAATTTGTTATCAACAATTCTGAAATTGAGTTAAATGCCCGAAAAATATCTCACGAAGGCAATACACGTACAATTGAATTTACGTGGAATAATCCATCCTTTTGTTTCAGTGAAATCATCGATCATATTGGAAAAACGCCTATTCCGCCTTATTTAAATCGCGAATCGGAAACGATTGACAAAACCCGGTATCAAACGGTTTACTCAAAATTAAAGGGCTCCGTAGCTGCTCCAACGGCAGGTTTGCATTTTACTAACCGGGTAATAGACCGGTTAGAGAAAAAAAATATTCGTATTGAAGAGGTTACGCTTCATGTTGGCGC
>CAZWPU010000306.1:0-2142 GCA_964635605.1 uncultured Bacteroidales bacterium
AAAAAGAACCTTTATTTTCAGCTAAAAATTTAAAATTACTACGTGAACCTTTAAACAATAATAATCCGATTACAGTTCAGGTACTGGGTATTTGCTCGGCACTTGCAATAACCGTAAAACTGAAGCCGGCCATTGTTATGGCACTGTCGGTTGTATTTGTAATGGCTGTAGCAAATGTTGTTATTTCGTTAATACGAAAATCTATCCCCCCCAGAATTCGAATCATTGTTCAACTGGTTGTTATTGCTTCGTTGGTAATTTTGGTTGATCAGGTACTGAAAGCGTTTTTATTTGATGTAAGTAAACAATTATCCGTTTTTGTTGGATTGATTATTACCAACTGTATTATCATGGGCCGACTGGAAGCTTTTGCGTTAGCCAATAAACCCTGGCCCTCCTTTTTGGATGGCATAGGGAATGCTGCCGGTTATGGTGTAATCCTTATTATTGTAGCTTTTTTGAGAGAATTCTTGGGTTCAGGTACCATTCTAGATTACCAGGTTATCCCTCAGGGATTTTACAATTTTGGCTACGAAAATAACGGATTAATGATATTACCACCTATGGCTTTGATTGTTGTAGGAATAATTATTTGGGTACAGCGTTCCAAAAACAGGAAATTAATAGAATCGAACTAAGAACTTGAAATGATATAACAAACATGGAAAATTTAATTAACATATTTGTCAAGTCAGTATTTATCGATAACATGATATTCGCATACTTTTTGGGAATGTGTTCATATCTTGCTGTATCGAAAACGGTAAAAACATCAACAGGTTTAGGTATTGCCGTAATTTTTGTATTAGGATTTACGGTTCCTATTGATTATTTAATTCATAATTATTTATTAAAAGAAGGTGCTCTTGCCTGGTTAAGTCCCAGGTTTGCCGATGTAGATTTAAGCTTCTTAAGCTTTATTATTTTTATTGCCGTAATTGCTTCCATGGTTCAATTGGTAGAAATGATTATCGAGAAGTTTTCACCAACTTTATACAATTCATTAGGTATATTTTTACCATTGATTGCAGTAAACTGTGCTATCCTTGGAGGATCTTTGTTTATGCAGGAACGAGATTATAATAGCATTGCTGAGGCAACTGCTTTTGGATTAGGTTCTGGTGTCGGTTGGTTTCTTGCCATTGTAGGAATTGCTGCTATTCGTGAAAAAATAAGATATTCGAATGTCCCTGCTCCATTAAAAGGCCTTGGCATAACTTTTATCATTACCGGATTAATGGGAATTGCCTTTATGGGATTTATGGGCATCAAATTATAAACGGATTATTTTAAAAAAGATTAATATACCAAAAGCCGTGGACTATTTATAATACAATGAATAAATGAAACGGCCCATTTAAAAAATATTAAGAATGATATTACTAACATCACAAACAACGGTTATATTACTTAGTATAGCAGTATTCTTAACCATTATTCTTGCATTGGTTTTGGTTCTTTTATTGGCAAGAAAAAAACTTACACCTCAGGGGAAAGTAAAACTGACGATTAACGATGAAAAAGAAATTGAAGTTGAACCTGGGAATACAATTTTAACCACACTTTCTAACAATGATGTTTATCTCCCGTCAGCTTGCGGTGGAGGAGGAACCTGTGGGTTGTGTAAATGCCAGGTGTTAGAAGGAGGAGGAAGTATCCTTCCTACCGAAACCGGTTTTTTTTCCCGTAAAGAACAACAAAACTATTGGCGATTGGGTTGCCAGGTAAAAATCAGGAACGACATGAAGATAAAAGTTCCTGATGAGGTTATGGGTATTAAGAAGTGGGAATGCGAAGTTGTTTCGAACAAAAATGTGGCTACATTTATTAAAGAATTTGTGGTTAAATTACCCGAAGGCGAAGATCTTGATTTTAAACCGGGTGGATATGTACAGATAGATGTTCCAAAAATAGAAGTGGATTTTAAAGATATAGAAGTGGATGAACGTTTCCGTGAAGATTGGGATCAGTTTAATATGTGGGATTTAAAGATGAAAAATTCGGAAGAAACATTCCGTGCTTATTCTATGGCCAATCATCCTGCCGAGGGGAATATTGTTAAGTTAAATATACGAATTGCCACACCACCATGGGATCGCTCAAAAGGAGCCTTTAAAAAGGTTAATCCTGGTATTTGCTCCT
>CAZWPU010000307.1:0-2135 GCA_964635605.1 uncultured Bacteroidales bacterium
AAAAAGCAAATCAATGAGCTTAGAAACAACAGATATAGAAGTAAAAGAAAAATTTGTTGAATTATATAACAATAATCGCAACATCTTAAGAAAAGGGTCGACCGATTATGTCAACCAAATCAGAGATGAGGCATTCCAAAAATTTAAAAAACTGGGATTGCCCGATAAGAAAAATGAAGACTATAAATACACCGATATTAAATCATTGTTTAATAACGGGCTAAAAACTTTTTTATCTCCTAAGAATATTGAATTTAATGTGGATGATATTTTTCAATGTGATGTCCCTGATTTGAATACAGAGGTTATTATTCTGCTGAACGGATGGTATTATAATCGCGAAAAGCAATTAGCTGAATTACCTGGAGGAGCTGTTATTGGTAGTTTTCAAAAAGCAACCGAAGAGTATCCTGAGCTGGTAAAAAAACATTTTAACCAATATGCGGACAATGAAAAAGAAGGTTTAGTTGCTTTAAATACGGCTTTTGTTAAGGACGGGATATTTTTATATGTTCCTAAAGGGGTCGTTATTGAAAAACCTATACAAATAATAAATCTTTTAATGGATGATGAAGATGGTTTGGCACAACATCGTAATTTATTTATCCTGGAGGAAAACAGTCAGGTGTCATTAGTGGTTTGTGATCATACTTTATCTACTTCAAATTTTTTAACCAATTCTGTTTCTGAGTTTTTTGTGGATAAAAATGCCTCGCTAGATTTTTCCAGGATACAAAATGAGCATAACGGCTCCAAACAATTATCACATCTGTATTTTCATCAGGAAAAAGACAGTAGGATTAATGCCAATACCATTTCATTGCATGGTGGATTAATTCGCAATAATATAAATGTACTTTTAAATGGCGAAGGCTGCGAAAACCATACGCTTGGATTGTATTTAACCGATAAAGGGCAGCATATCGATAATCATGTATTTATCGACCATGCAAAACCCAATTGCACCAGCAACCAGCTGTTTAAAGGAGTCTTGGATGATTATGCCACCGGAGCTTTTAATGGGAAAGTACTGGTTCGGGAAGATGCTCAAAAAACACAAGCATATCAGGCAAACAATAATATTTTGCTTACCGATGACGCAACCATTAACACGAAACCAACGCTGATAATTTATGCCGATGATGTGAAATGTAGCCATGGAGCTACGGTGGGACAATTGGATATGGATGCTTTGTTTTATCTACGTTCGAGGGGAATTAATGAAAAAGAAGCTAAATTATTGTTAATGTATGCTTTTGCACATGAGGTGATTAAAAAAATAAAAATCCCTGCACTTCAGGAGCGTATCCATGAATTGGTTGATAAACGGTTACGTGGAGAATTATCACGTTGTAATTTTTGTCATATGAATTGTAAATAATTTTTAAATTTTAACGATTGTGAGTATTAATATCCAAAAAGTAAGGAGTGATTTTCCGATTTTAAATCAAAAGGTTTATCAAAAGCCTTTAGTTTATCTCGATAATGGAGCGACTACACAAAAGCCCATAGTTGTTATTGATGAAGTAGCTAAAATTTACTCACAGGAGAACGCAAATATTCATCGTGGAGTACATTATTTAAGTGAGCAGCTGACACAGAAATATGAGGATGCCCGGAAGGTGGTTCAAAAATTTATTCATGCAGCACACGACCATGAAGTTATTTTTACCAGTGGTACTACAGAATCGATAAATACCATTGCTTACTCATTTGGCAAAAAATATATTCATGAAGGTGATGATATTATAATTTCTACCCTGGAGCATCATGCCAATATTGTTCCATGGCAAATGTTATGCGAGCGGAAAAATGCTTCGTTGAAAATAATTCCTATTAATGATAAAGGAGAGTTGTTGCTGGATGAATATGAAAAACTTATTTCTTCCAAAACAAAAATAGTAGCTGTAAATCATGTATCGAATGCCATAGGAACAATAAATGATGTGAAAAAAATCATTGATATTGCCCATCAAAAGGATATTCCTGTTTTAATTGACGGGGCTCAAAGCATTCAACATGGCAAAGTGGATGTTCAGGAGCTGGGTTGTGATTTTTATGTTTTTTCCGGACATAAAATTTACGGTCCAAATGGCATTGGTGTTTTATATGGAAAAGAAAAGTGGTTGAACGAA
>CAZWPU010000308.1:0-2125 GCA_964635605.1 uncultured Bacteroidales bacterium
TCGGCTTTAATTCTATCTTTTACGATAATTTCAGCAGCAGCATTCGATGATATTTCCCTTAACTCATCATAATTTAAGTATACCTTAACGGTAACATCATCAAAAAAATTTGTTTTCATTTTTATCTTTAAAAGCTTGTCTTGAATTTCAGTAACTACTTGGGAAGGATTAACCTCTTTTGAGTTAATTTTTACTGTTCCCACATCACCTTTGGTTAAAAATACCTGGATGTTGCCAAATACCGTTATTTTGTCAAATGAATCGATATTCCTTTTTTCAGTGTTTTGAGTATACCCTGTAAAAACCACTAATGTGAATAATACAGCAAATAAAATTCTTGTTTTCATAGCTTTCTAATTTATAATCATATTTAGTATTTTCAAATACATTCTATTTCAAAAATAGAGGGACAAATTCACTTGCCCCTCTATTAAACTTTTAAATAATGTATTTTATTATAAAATTTTAGTAATATTTTCGGTTACAATATGTCCGTCGAATAGCTGAACAATTCTATGTGCATATTCGGCATCTGATGGCGAGTGCGTTACCATAACAATGGTTGTTCCCTCATTATTGAGTTCGGTAAGCAGTTTCATTACTTCATCGCCATTGGCAGAGTCGAGGTTACCGGTTGGCTCGTCGGCAAGTATTAATTTTGGATTTGCCACAACGGCCCTGGCAATAGCTACTCGTTGCTGCTGGCCTCCAGAAAGTTGCTGAGGGAAGTGTTTACGGCGGTGAGCGATTTTCATGCGGTCTAGAACAGCATCGACTTTTTCTTTTCGTTCTTTAGCAGAAACCTTTAAATACAACAATGGAAGCTCAACATTTTCATAAACGGTAAGCTCATCAATCAAGTTAAAGCTTTGGAAAACAAAGCCAATATTCGATTTCCGTAATTCGGTTCGCTGCCTTTCCTTAAATCCGGATACCTCAATACCATCGAACCAAAGTTCGCCGCTTGTAGGATTATCTAATAAGCCGATAATATTTAACAAGGTTGATTTCCCGCAACCAGAAGGGCCCATCACTGCAACAAATTCGCCCTTTTTAACCTCCAGGTCAACGTTGTTTAAAGCGGTCGTTTCAATTTCATCGGTTCTGAATACTTTTACCAGCTGATCTGTTTTTATCATAACCATTTTTAATAATATTTTATGATTTATTTGATTATATGACGAATAACTTTTAAATCTGTTACAAGTTAAAATATTTTATGATTAAACGAAAATTTAATTTTTTATATTTTGTTATGTATGAACTAAGAGCGAAACGATAAAAACTATTAAAAAAAAGCTACCTTTTAACAAAAAGACAGCTTTTTAATGTTTGCTATAATTTATTTTCTTATTCAAATAAAAAATCAAAATCATCGCCCGGAGCTAATTCTCTGGGTTCTTCACCATGTTTAAATATTCGGGCATTTCGAGGCCCAATTAATTGTACTTTCGCATCGTCTATTTTTAGTATAGTTCCTTCTCTTAATCCTACCACATAAATATAAGGATTTGCTACCAGGTATTCATTAATTCTTTGTTCTCTGGTTTCTCCGGCATGTCCGTCAGGGTTTGCATCCAGGTAGTGAGGATTAATCTGGAAACGTATCAGATTTATGGCATGGAAACTTTCAGGCTCAACAATAGGCATATCGTTGGTAGTACAAATAGTCGGGCAGGTTACATTCGATCCGGCACTCCAGCCTACGTAAGGTTTACCTTTCAGGCATTCGTAACGAATGGTTTCCAGTAAATCCTGCTGCTGCATAAGTTTTGTAAGATGAAATGTATTGCCACCACCTACAACAATGGCTTCTGCATCTTTGATAGCTTGTTTCTTTTTATCATAATCGTAATGATGAATAGAGTCTACCTCGTAACCTATTTCAGAAAAACGGTCTTGTACTTTTTTCTGATATTCATCAAAAGAAAAAGTTACTGCAGCATAAGGTATAAACAATACTTTCTTTACTTTATCTCCAAGAAATTTCTTGATTTCATGTTTTGGATAATCAAGATATGCTTCTCCGGCATTGGTTGAATTACTTATTAAAAGAAGTCTCATAATGGTCTGTTTTTATTAATTATAATTTATTTTTCCGCTAAGATAATAAATCTTCTGGTGA
>CAZWPU010000309.1:0-2117 GCA_964635605.1 uncultured Bacteroidales bacterium
GATAATCTGGTAAATCATATGATTTATCATGGGAAAATACAATATTTTCTGGATGCTATGTTTCCTTTTACCGAGGATTCGTTAAAATTTGGTTTTTCATCCAAACAACTGGAATGGTGCCAAAAAAATGAAAAACCCATGTGGGATAATCTGGTAGATCAAAAATTGCTTTTCTCCACCGATTACATGACCATAAATAACTATATTAACCCGGCTCCTTTTACTACAGGTTTTCCTCGTCAATCACCTGGAAGAGCTGTAGTATGGTTAGGCTGGAAAATTGTACACTACTATATGGAGCGGCATCCTGAGCTTACTTTAAGGGAATTAATGCTCAATGATCATTACCAGGAGATCTTAACCGAATCAAGATATGAACCATAATTCAATAAACTCTTACAAAAAACTATACTATTTATTTTAATACTCTAATTTATGATTCAATTAAAAATTTCTTTCTGGCTTGTTGTATTATGTTTATTAGCTAACCATTTACAGGCACAGAAAACATATAAATATCCACAGGCACCGAAAGACTCCGTGGTAGATACCTATTTTGGCGAATCCATTGCTGATCCTTACCAGTGGATGGAGAATCCGGATGATGAAAGACTTTCTGCATGGATCGAGGAACAACAAAAAATCACTAAAAAACTGGAAAATCAACAAACAAAGGTCTGGACGCTGAGAAATCAGATTGCTGCCATGTATTATGGGGTTAGAGAGAAACGGACTCTTTCCTACCAAAAAGTTGTTCGCAAAAAAAGCAAATATCTTTTTAAATACAATTTTATAAGCAGTAATCGATCCCCCGATTTGCAGTATCGCAAAAGAGGCAATACAAACTATAAAACCTTAGTTAAGATAAAAGATTTCCGTAAAGATAAAAACGATAATGTACTGATAACCGATTGGTATGTGAACGATGAAACCGACCTGGTTGCGGTAACTATCTCGCATAGTGGAAGCGACTGGAATGACGCATACTTTTTTGATTTAAAAACCGGAGATCAATTGACAGATACCCTTAGGTTCTTAAGAAGCAGTAGTAATATCTTATGGCACGGGAAAGGAGTTTATTATGACCGATACAAAGAACCGGAAAAAGGAAGAGAACTCCTCGATATCGCCAAAGGACAAACATTTTGTTATCATAAACTGGGTGACAGACAATACGATGATAAAATCTTATATTATAATCCTGACACCTCGGGAGTAAATACTTTCCGTTATTTTATGCAGGACCAGTCGAGAATTTATTTTTACCATTTTTACCTGTCGAAAGGGAATCTATATCATGCGATATCTTATTCAGATATTAAAGAGGATCATTCTATTTTCTTAAGAAACTTTCTCATCTATCCTGAAAACGATTCCGTTTATTTTACGATTGAAGAACAAATCGGAGATTCGGTTTTGCTCAGAACCAATCATAATGCTCCCAATGGTAAAGTATATATAGCCAGTATTAACCATAAAAATCAATTGCTAAATTTTATTCCCGAGTATGATATTCCGCTCCGGAAGGTAGATCGGCTGGGTAAAGACAAATTATCGTGTATCTACAGAAATGACGGGGTATTTGTTGCCCTCATTTTTAATTTGAAAGGAGAATTGTTGAAGATGATTGAATTTCCTGAAGGAGAAAAGGTCAACTATCTATACGAGTATGATTCTACAGTAGAGTATACTAATTTTTGTGTATCGTCTTTTTATCACCCTGATATTTGGTATCAGATGTCTCTTAACGACTTAAGCTATAAACCCGCAAAGGAAATACAAGTACCTTACAATCCCGAAGACCTGCATACCAGGTATGTGAAATATCATTCGAAAGATGGTACAAAAATACCAATGTATATAACCTGTTTAAAAGATACCGAATTGGATGGAAATAACCCAACACTATTATATGGTTATGGAGGTTATGGAGTTACCGTAGAACCAAAGTTTGATGAATCTCAGGCTCTTTGGCTCTTACATGGAGGGATTCTCGCAGTTCCCAATGTGAGAGGAGGTGGAGCACAGGGAAACGAATGGAGCAAGCAGGGACGAGGAGTGAATAAACAAAATACCATTGATGACTTTATTGCGGCAGCCGAATATTTGATTGATAA
>CAZWPU010000310.1:0-2108 GCA_964635605.1 uncultured Bacteroidales bacterium
CAAAAAATCGGGCCGCAAAAAAGTGCTCAAAATTGGCTGGGTACCCTATGAGAAACTAAAAATAATAAAAAATAACGTACATTCTTTTTGTACTGAGAAAGAGATTCCAATTGAGGTAGCTGAGTATAAACAACAGGAGTAATATAGTTTCTATAGCAGCCTGCATAAAAGGATCACCGGCTTCGAGCCGGTAAACAATCAATACAGCACATTTCTTTCAATATTATGTTGAAATGCTACAAAATTTTTATAGCTACAATTAATATTTGTACTATCATTAAATTCATTTCGATAACTTGAGTTGTACTGATAACCAAATCAGTCGTTGCTATCAAATTAAACCAATCGTAAAGTTTCAGGGAGTGTGGTCATCAATAATTTTCCATGGTTTGTCCAATTTTCTCAGTTGCAGACAGTAATATAAGCAGTTACCATCAATAGGGCATTAATACCAAAAGATACGGAAACAATTTCATATCTTTCCGTAGACTTTTTATTTAAAACCTCTTCTACTTTTTCCGCTAACCGGGTTGCTGACCACAAAGTTGACATTTTAATAATTTTATATCTTTTCATTTATAGGCCTCCTTATTATGAATTACTAAAGTTTCGCACAAATTAATAAAATTCTATAAATCAAACCTTTGTTAATTCAACAAGATCATCAAATAGTTAATTTTAAGGTGTTTGATGATTCTATTTTACATTCATTTTGACCCCTTTGTCCTGTCGGACATTCCTGCCTGCCGTTGCTAAAGCCATCACGGGGCAGGCAGGTCTCCTCAAGAGGTGAATACGCCACGATTTGGTTTTACTGCTAAACTTTTTGGTTTAGCAACTCTGTTTTATGTGCTGCTTTACTAGGGGAAAAAGCTTCGATAATTCTTTTCTACTAAACTTTTAAGTTGGTAGTTCCTTATATCATAGCGTCTTTCCTTTGTAAGGGAAAGTGGCGTCCCGATAACTATACGAAAGCCGAAAGGGTCAAAATGTACAAAATAGATATCCTTTTGCTATCCATTTGTTAAAATGTGCTTTTATTATAGAATCCGGACCACAAAAATAATATGTATTTGTAAATTAATATCTTACTCCATAAAAAATAAGTGCGAAACTTTAGTGAATTATTGTTTGTTATAAAAAACTGTAAGCAACCGAACAGTAGGCTAAGCCAATTTTTGACCAAGTCTTATTAACTTATTTCGCTGAATCGTATAAAAAAGAATAGAAAGGTGCGGTAACGTAAACATGGTAATTATCCAAAAAGGTTTATTATAGATTTTATGTTGAAGCATGTCATTAAAAATAATCACCCATGAGGCAAAGAAAAACATCAGGCTAAGGGTTGTAATAATTTGTTTATATTCCCATTGGTAAACCTGAGCAAAAAAAGCAATAAACGTAAGCAAAAGAGTACTTGCAACCAAAAGCCAAACGGTTTTAACGGGAAGGGTAAAATCTTTGTTCTCCATAATTATTCAAGGTTAATCGAATGATTATTTTTTATTTTCCGAAGATAAAAATATAAAAAATATACCGTTAACCAAAACAGTCTTTTCGGTCGGATTGTAGACGCGAACGAGCTATGAATTATTATAACCGGCTAAAGCCTTTAATTTATTTAACTTTTAAACCGCCAGCTAAAGCAGGCGGTAAAAAAATGCCGGTTGTTAATAATTATACACCTGCCCTTTCCAGCAACTCTAAAAATTTTGTATGGATCACCGGCTTCCAGCCGGTAATTTAACCTATCTGCCGGAGGAAGGTTTCGATATTAATTCTTTAATACGTATTTTACTTTTCCATTTTTTAACTTCTCGCTCTCTGGCATAAGCTAATTCCTTTGTAGGATGAATTTCTGTATAAACAACGGCCCAATCATTTGCTTTGCCGGTAAATCCTTTATGGTTCGTATTATGTTTCTTTAATCGTTCATCTAAATTTGAGGTATGGCCAATATAATATTTATCAAGTTGCTGTGAATAAATTATGTAGAAATAATAATTATCCATTTTAAAGCAATAAAGGTATTTATAAAAAAAGGCTAGCATATTGCTAACCTTTTGATTTTCAGTAGTGGGAGATACTGGATTCGAACCAGTGACCCC
>CAZWPU010000311.1:0-2107 GCA_964635605.1 uncultured Bacteroidales bacterium
GGCAAAGTATAATCCAGTTGAAATCGCAAAGGTTCTCTGGGCCCGGATTCTATAGATTTTTGTCCGCTTACAATATTATTATTCTCGTTAATTAAACGATTGACAGATTCTGAATCAAAATCCCTTCTGCTATAATTTACCAATGCATACAATTCATGCCCTTTTTTATTAAATTTTCGTATATAACTTAAGTTTAATGAAAGGTAATCACCTCCTCTTTCCGATTCTTCTTTGCTGATATAATATTCATCAAAAGTGCCCGGATTGATATACTCATGATAATTGGTCTCGTTATCAGAAACATAATCCCGTTTTCCATAACGAGCTTCGAAACTAAGGGTATTAAAAGCATTAAAATTATAATCAAATCCACCACGAAAACTATAAGAGGTCCCTCCCCGATTAAATTCTCCATCGGATAAGATATAAGAAGTAGTGTCATTGTTATACGTCCGGCTTTCCGTTTCACGCGAGCCATACATATTCCTTGTATTTAAATCGGCACCTACATATACATTAAATTTTTCTTTTCGGTAGTTGATTAAAAAATCACCTCCATATCTATCATACATTCCTGCATTTAAGTTAACGACCCCATTTATTCCTTGCATTTTATTCCTTTTGGTAATAATATTGACAATCCCGGATGTTCCGTCAGGATCATATTTTGCCGATGGATTAGTAATAATTTCAATATTTTCAATGGCACTGGCAGGAATTTGACTAAGGGCATCGCTCGGATCCAATACTGTTGGCTTATTGTCAATTAAAACCGTAAAACTTTGGCTACCCCGTAAGCTAACATTTCCTTCTATATCAACAGTTACCGAAGGCACATTCTCCAAAATTTCAACAGCAGTACCTGATGCAGAAGTATGTTGCTGACTTACATTGATTACTTTTTTATCAATTTTATAAGTCATGGTAGGCCTGTCTGCGGTAACAACGACTTCATCAATTGATTCGGAAGCCGGGCTTATCATTACCTGTCCCAATTCAATTTTTCGATTTTTATTGGTAATCTCTATTTTTTCAATTACTTCCTTTTCATAACCAATAAAGGTTATTTCAATTCGGTATACTCCGGGATTAATATTTTTCAATTGGAAATATCCCGATTCATCGGAGATTGTTCCATTAACCACACTTCCATTTTCAAGGTTTATGAGCGCTATGGTTGCATATTCCAAGGGTTTATTAACACTTTCATCGTAAACATAACCAGTCAGATTTCCCTTACTCATTTCAGAATCTTCGATTTCCTCCGGAAATGCACTTACTGATAATCCTATCATCAATAAAATAAAAGCTATTTTCTTAATCATAATTCAATTTTCCTTTTAATTATTTTGTTACAAACCTAAACAATGAATTTGTAGCAATTTGATATTAATTTTGTAGCAATTTTGTAGTTTGACAAATTATACGTGTATTTATTACATACCTACACCATTTTTTGGAGCATAAAAGACAATAAAGTATTTAAAAAGTTTAACCCGGGATTATTTTTTATCAGAAATAAAAAATAAATGCTGCCCATCTTTGTAATCGTAATCAATGTTTAATTGATTCAAATCACAAATTCTTTTAGCTAATGAAAGTCCTAAGCCCAGAGATTGTTTGGTTGAGTTGGAAGAATAAAAACGTTCGAATATTTTTTCCGGAGAAACAGAAAGTGTATCACCATAATTGCTAACAATCAGCTGATTTTGGTTTGTTGTAATTTTAATCGGCCCATGGTTACTGCCATAACGAATAGCATTACGAATCAGATTCTTTAGTAAAATATCAAATAAGAAAGGATCTAATATAATTTGATGACCATCGGTTAAATCGGTTTCAATAGTCATTAATTTTAATTGCAACAATTCATCAATAGCATCAACATGTTTTAGAATTAAATCTTTTGTGTTAATCACCTCGGTATTATTATATTCCCCATTTTCAATTTTTGTTAACAGGTTCAAAGCATTTCCTAACTTAGACAAATGGTTGGTTTCTTCGTAAATAATTTTAACCGTATCGGCATTTTTTTTCATTAACTCTTCATCGGCAATCAATCTTTCCGTTTTATTGCGTATAATAGTCAGCGGTGTCTGTATCTCGT
>CAZWPU010000312.1:0-2099 GCA_964635605.1 uncultured Bacteroidales bacterium
AGGGTCTTTATATTGAAGTAGATTAAATTTTTCGCCTTTATAATTTTTTATACAACAAACCAAATCTACCGGATTAAAGTGGGTTGATTGTTTTAAGATCTGAAACTGATTTGAGTCACGTTGGTTAATTTGAGCGGTTTCAACAATTTGTAAATCAGCATGATTATCGGGATGTTTAATCCAAAACGGGCCTCCACCCGGCTCGTCTTCATTTTTTACCATTCCACAAACCCGAATAGGGCGATTTAAAACAGTATATAAAAATTGTTTTTTATCCGTTATTGTATTTAAATTAAACATATAACATAATTTATTTTGGATAAAAAAAACAATTTCATCGAGCTGTTCATTAGAAATAATTTCTGATTCAAGCCTCTCCATATATTTAAAAATCTTTTCCTGATAAGATAATAAAACACCTGCCAACGCTTTTTTGTAGTTGATAGTTTCGCCTTTAAGGTGGTCAGGAACTACATTATCAATATTTTTTATAAAAATAATATCAGAAGTCAGGTCATTCAAATTTTCAATCAGTGCTCCGTGCCCGCCAGGACGAAATAGCAAGGTTCCGTCTTCATTTCTAAACAGGTGATTATCCAAATCAACAGCTACGGTATCGGTCGAAGGTTTTTGCTGCGAATACGTAATTTCGAATTGAACATTGAGCCTTTGCTCATATTCATTCTTTACCTTTTGCAAGAGCTCATCAAACATTGTAGCATGCTCAGGTGAAATGGTAAAATGAATTTTCACTTTTCCATTGGCATTTTTTGCATACTTAGCTCCTTCTGCCAAATGCTCTTCAAAAGCTGTTTTTATTTTATTTTCCTCATAATGAAATGAAAGCACAGCCTTTGGTTTGTCGCCATAGTTCATGCCCACGTCATTTAAAAGATAATGTAGAATGGTCTTGTATTCACCATTTATTAAAAGCTCATCGATAGCATATCCTGCAGATTGAATTGTTGCTTTTAGTTCATCATAAAAAGCAAACTTTTTAATCTCCCGAAAAAAAATTTTAACCTCATTATTTTCAATCAGGTCTATTGCTTCGTGTTGATTTTTTACCTGACTGTAAAATTCAAACAGAAATTTAAACATCCGCGATGCAGCTCCGGATGCTGGAACAAACTTTAATACATCGGGCTTCGAGTCGTCATACAGTTTGATGTAAGCGTTTACTTCTGATTCATTGAGTTGAATAATACCATCTGCAATAGTAGCAGGTTTTATAAGATTTAAATAAGGAAATCCTTGTTTAAATCGTTCCAGTTGCTTTTCAACTTCTTTTATGATTAACCCCTGTTTTTCAATTTGTTTTATATCTTTTCCCGTAAACATAATTTCAGTTATTTTTTTATTTTTTTTTACTACAAAACTGACAGTTCATTCTGCCGCTTTATCCACTGAATATGGATAAGTAAAAAACAAGATGGGACAGAAAAACACTAAACTATAAAAAAATAATAAGTATTACATTATGAGGTTTACTAAACCTTATCAAAACTACAATGATTTTTTAAATTACTAAAATTTTGCCGTTAACTTAAAATTAAACCTGCGGGATGTAAGATAATTGGGCACGGCATATTGACTTGCCTGTCCGGTTTGATTCCCAACCGTTTTAATCCACATATACGATATGGTATTATTGATATCCAAAAGATTAAAGACTTCGAAACTTAACCACATATCCTTAAAAACATTTAAAATATTTCCTTTATTAAATTCTTTTGATTCGCTGATTAAAACTTTTGAAAAACCAATATCAACACGTTTGTAGGGTTTCATTCTAAAAACCTGGTCGTAGCGGTCTTTATCGGGAGAAGTAAAAGGAAGCCTGCTCCCATAATGTAAACTCAGGTTCATTTTATAGGATGGATTCATGGGCAGATAATCCTGAAAGAAAAGACTAAAGTTAAACAGCTGATCGGTAGGCCGTGGATAAAAACCAGGTTCAATCTTTTCTCCCTCATTATTATAATAAAAATCTCCATCAATATCTTCCTGGGTTTGCATAAGCGATAAGCTTGCCCACGATTCGATCCCTTTTACAAATTCACCATTAATTTTTATATCCAATCCGGCTGCATAACCAT
>CAZWPU010000313.1:0-2097 GCA_964635605.1 uncultured Bacteroidales bacterium
ACGGTAAAAGTTTTTCCCGATCCGGTTACCCCCAGTAAGGTTTGGAATCTATCCCCACGTTCAATTCCTTCAACCAGTTGTTTGATGGCTTCGGGCTGATCGCCGGTAGGAACATATGTTGAGGTGATTTTAAACTTCATATACCGTTTTTATATGATTTTTGAAATCATGATCTTGCTAATTATTTATATAGCCTGTGAAAATTTTTACGAAGATAGAATTTTGTGTGCAAACTACCAATAAGTGAAAGTTTACTCAAAGCATAATTTGGGTTACTATTACAAATGTTTAGTTCTATAAAATATTCAATTGTAAGCCTCCAGATAATATTGTACAAAATAAGCCCATTGATCCAACCGGTCAAACAGTTGTATTTCGGGGTCAATGGGAATTTTTATATCCGGGGCGATTCCAATATTGTCGATTGGATTTTCTGGAAGTCTTCGGGAACGGGTTGCAGGGAGCCATAAATGATATTTTCCTGAGGGTAATTCTTTGGGTGTAATATTTGAATAATCCAAAATACCGGCAGTATTTTTAGCTCCAAAAGTGATCACTTTTTGGCTGTGTTGTGCGGTTAATAAAAATTGTTCGGCGGAAGATGTATTGTTTTCGTTAAGAATAATACCTACTTTTTTGGGATATGGATAAATGGTATCGCGTTTTATAATATTATCTCCTTCATCATAAGGATGTAAAACAAAACCTCCCACGTTGGTTTTCATTTTGGCCAGCAGGTCTTCCGCTTCTTGTTCAAACCCTTCTTTTATGCGGCCTTGTTTGATATCATTTTCCAGATCTTTAATGAGGCCTTTGGAAGCATACCATTCAACATTTTTGGATTTGTACGGACCGGTATAAATAAGTTCGGTCAGTTTTTCATAATAGTAATCCTGTCCACCACTATTGTTCCGAATATCAATAATCAGGTTGGGCCTGCTCATGATCTCATCCCAGTGCTTTGTAACGAGCTGCTCGGTTAATTCGGAATAAAAAGTAGGGATTCTTAAATAAAACGTACTATCGGTCAAAGATAAGGCAACAGGGAAGGTATTTAATCCATTGGGAAATCGGGGAATATAGGAAGCCAATAACGCCTGGTCGAAGGTAGAATCATGGGTTTGCCTTACAAAACGAGTATAATCATGAATTTCCAGCACCTTGTGGTTCAGTTGTAGGGATGCTATCTCTTGATGAGGATTAAAATTCCTGAAATTCCAATAGGTTGTCAGCGCAAAGATGCTGTCATTGCGGGCTGTTCCCTCAAAAATTACCTGGTATTTATCGTATCCCCGGTAATCCAGGGCAATTCCTTTATAGTGGTTAGTGTCCTGTTTAATTACGACAAGCTTGCCCCAAAAACCGATCCAAATCCCTTCCAGACTATGCGAAGGGTTTTTTAGTTTTTCAGGTTCCACCTGAGAATATTTTTTTTGGGTAGAAGGAGATGTAGATCGTTTAGCCTGGTGGTTTGCTGATATTCTTAAGTGGTTATCCTTAAACCACGATACATAGCTATCCATATACGTTTTACAGGAATCGGGACAAGCTTTGATTTTTTTCTTGCCGTTTGTTCTAACGATTTCAGTTCAGACAAATTTTAATCCGTTACTTTATCGGCATATCCCGGATAATCGTTTTTTATGCGTTTAACGATTGTGTTAAAATCCCGGAGACATTCGTTATGCTGAGCCTGTATGGTTAGGGCAATAACTAAAAACCAACCAAAGAAGAGTGCTATTTTCATGGTTTATTTAATATCGTTAAAGTTCTTTTTAAGAAAATTTTTTATAAATTTTTAATATCTATACGAAGATAAAATTTTAAAAATTAATGATCAATTGATATTTGTAATTTAATTCTATGTTAGATTATGACAAATGATATTACTATTGTTATTTCTAATTACAATGATATTTTTTTACAGGATGACAGATAGTCAGCTTTTATAAAAGATGCTGTATTTTAGGATATAAAAAAAGCTAATACATTGCGTATTAGCTTTTTAGGATTTGTTATGGTCGGGATGGCCAGATTCGAACTGGCGACCCCACGCCCCCCAGACGTGTACTCTAACCGGGCTGAGCTACATCCCGA
>CAZWPU010000314.1:0-2094 GCA_964635605.1 uncultured Bacteroidales bacterium
CAGGATAAAGGACATCGGACTTTTCTGTACATCAGACATTCTTGTCTGATGATATAGTAAACGGACAGGACTACCTCCGGCAGCCTGCCTGTCCACCTATCGGCGGATAAATTTGGCAGACAGGTTAAGAATGTCCGTTTTACTCAGAACCGGCTTACATATCCAACATGAATTTTGGCCGAACGGATCTCTAGTGGATTATCGAATTGTTTTCCCAGGGCATAACTGATCGAAAATATTCCGGCATTGGTCTCAAAATCGGCACCGATGCCAAAACCCCACGGAAAGTCTTCGGTAACCTTTTGGGTAACATTTTTATAATAATAAGCTCCATTCCAGAAAAGATATAATGCAGAATTTTGTTCAAATAAGTATCTTATCTCAATATTTTGTAAAGTATAAATAGAGGCATTAATAATATTTTCGTCGAATCCGCGGAGCGAAGTGGCTCCGCCAAGGCGGTATAACTCATTTTCAAAGAAAATGGCTTCCTTCCCTTCATTTGCAAATTGATCAAGATAGCGTGTGGTGTTCGAAAAATGAAATACAAAACGGTTGTATACCGGATAATAAAATTTAAAATCCAGTCCGGCATCAATTTCCACCAAATTATGATCAGGATTTATATTCAGACTATCGGTAATCTGTTGTGTATTGCCTAAATTTTTAAACCCTGCACCTCCAAAAATATCTAATGCAACACCTCTTCGTGGATTGAATTTATAATCCAATTGCATGAAATGAAACGATACCCCAAAAACATTTGACTTTACATCGGCGTATTGAATTCCTGTTGCAGGCAGGTTACTTCCAATGCGCGATGAGTTTTTATAGCGGTAGTACCCCCGCAATGATTTATTGTAATCGATCAGAAATCGTAATCCTATTCCGGAATGTAAAGAAAGGTACGATGAATCCTTTTTGTACAGCTCAAAATTACCATCTACACCCAGGTTGGTTTTTAGTAAATATGGATATCCAAAACGGACATCCAGTTTTTGGGTAGATGATTCCAGCTTTTCCCATCGTAAAAAAATATCTTCGCCACGTCCAAATGAATTAACAAGAGTTAGGTTCAGTTCGCCGGTAACTAAAAGTTTTCCCGTGGTTTCATTTTCGGGCAAGAAACCAATGATCCCGTTAAAAGTGTTTGCTTTTTGCTTTTTAAGGTAAAGATATAAATCTGCATTTTTTTCTTTAAACTCTATTTCTGTCGGTTTAATAGATGATAAAAAGCTCAGGCTCTCGATTCGTTTTTCAATCTGATTAATTTTTTTTTGATTAAAAATATCACCCGGAAAAATTTGTAAGTAACGATATAAATAATGAGGAGCAATTTTGGCCTCGCCTTTAACCATGATGCTGTCAAAGCGAAACAAATCATCTTTTATAACATTTATCTTAAAATGAATAAGTGAATCGTCAAAATGTACTGGCTCAAAATTTATTGCAACAAAGGGATAACCGGCATTTTCGTATGCCGATAAAATATTTTCTTTTAATGTTAAAATTTCTGAAACCCTGAATATCTTTTTTCTCTTTCTGTGTATACGGAGTGTAACTTGCTCTTTGATAAGCGGGTCTAAATTACTGTAATCAATGGTTCCGTGATAATATTTTTTCCCTAAATAAAGCTGGGCAATGACTGTGTCCGCTTCAAAATGGAATTGATCTATACTTGCAGCTAAATAACCCAGCTCGTACAATTCATTGGTTAGCTGGTTAAGTTTTGCTATAATATAAAGGCTGTCGCCAGTTAACAGGTGATATTTTTTTTGAACCGATTCAGGGATTTCTTGTTGCGACTGGAGGTGCAAAACATACTCTTTTTCCTGCCCGTTTGTTAAAGCCGGCGTAAAAAAAATAACAAAATAAATGATGTAAACCGAATAGCGCAAGTTGTTTTTTTAACAAACGTACATAATGTTTTTTATGAAAACAATACACAGATTTCATAAAAAACAATATGGGACTTGCCTGCCGGAACAAAGGTGCAGGCAGGGTTCCCTACTATGACTTATATTTTTGTAATTTTTAAACAACAATATATGTTTTATAGAGGAAATATATACAGATAACTCTTTTATTGATAAA
>CAZWPU010000315.1:0-2090 GCA_964635605.1 uncultured Bacteroidales bacterium
AAATAACCATTTTTTATTCCTGAAAAGAAAAATTTAATTACATAATAAATAGGTACTCCGTTAAAACCAGGAATAGAAATCTCCTTTGCCTTATAACTATAATGATGGATCTTTTGATTAAAAAATTTGTATTGTTTTTTTTTAGGTTGAGTCATTATATAAAAAACTATTTAATAATAATGTAAATTAAATAGCTTTTAAACTCATATCCAAACTTTTTATTTGATGGGTTAATGCTCCTACTGAAATGTAGTCAACTCCAGCCTCGGCATATGCTCGTATATTTTTGAGTGTAATTCCTCCTGAGGATTCGGTTTCGTAGCGGTTGTTTATTAATTGAACCGCCTCTTTTGTTTGTTCGGGAGAGAAATTATCGAGCATAATTCTATGTATACCTCCGGTTTCTAGTACTTCGTTTAATTCGTTGATACTTCGAACTTCAATTTCAATTTTAATATTTTTATTTACTTGCTGAAGATACTCGTTAGCTTTTTTGATAGCCTGTTTAATTCCTCCTGCAAAATCCACATGATTATCCTTAAGCATAATCATATCATAAAGTCCCATCCGATGATTCTCTCCTCCACCGATTTTTACGGCTTGCTTTTCTAAATACCGAAAACCAGGTGTTGTTTTTCGGGTATCTAATATTTTTGCTTTAGTACCGACTATTTTTTTTACATACTCATGGGTGGTTGTTGCAATACCACTCATGCGTTGCATGATGTTTAACACCAACCTTTCGGCTTGTAAGATAGATCGGGTTTTTCCACTAATAATAAAAGCCCTGTCTCCCGGATTAACGTTATTTCCGTCGAATTGGAATTGTTCAAATTTTAGGGTTGGATCAATTAAATTAAATACTTCTTTAGCAATTTCCAGTCCGGCTAAAATCCCGTTCTGTTTGATAAGAAGTTGTGCCTTGTCTTCTGCATCGGCAGGTATACACGAAAGGGAAGAATGATCTCCGTCGCCCAGATCTTCAGTTATGGCATTTTTTAAGATTGTTTCAAGGACCTCGTTATTCATTTTCGGTTTCAATTCTTAATTGATGAATAAAGGATTTATCGTTTTTAAGTTTGATTAATAAATAAATTCGAAATGTTCCATTAAAGGTAATGAGTTTGCCTATAGCAAATTGTGATTCTTCTTTTCCTCCCTGGTGTACAAACTCAAAACTTTTGGGCGTGTGATCTAAAAAAAATTGATCGATAATTTGTTTGGCTTGTACTTTACTGTAAACATCTTCTTTATCAAGAATTACCAGCTCGATGGTATTGTTAAAATAACGGGAAAGTTCATCGGCATTTCCCACTTTAAAAGCAATAGCTATATCACGTGGTATCTCTTGGCTTAAAGAAAATGAACCCAAATTTAAAAATAGCGTAAATAGGATGATTAAAGGAATTGCTTTTTTTAAGGTTTTCATTTTAAAATATCTTAAGTTTGCCATATTAACAATGCAAAAACCGAACCAATTGTAATATAATTTAAATGTTAAATTAATATCAATGGATAAAATTATAAAAAAATGAAATGAATCCCAATTTTTATCATTTTGTGTATATTAATCTTCATTCTCTCAAAATATAAAATGTTTATACATCATGAAAGTTAAACTTTTAATGGTTGGCAAAACGGCTCAGGATTATATAATCAATGGTTTCAATGATTATCAGCAACGGATGATCCATTATTTACCTTACGAAACGAAAGTAATTCCTGATCTTAAAAACACAAAGAATCTTGACATTGAACAACAAAAAATAAAAGAAGGAGAATTAATTTTAAATCAATTACAAAATTCAGATTTTGTAGTATTGTTAGATGAGAATGGAAAAGAGTTATCTTCAGTAAATTTTGCCCATTGGATAGAGAAACAAATGTTTACCGGATTGAAAAATGTAGTATTTGTTATTGGTGGGGCTTATGGTTTTTCAGCATCGGTTTATAAGCGCAGTAATTTTAAATTATCGTTATCCAAAATGACCTTTTCACATCAAATGATTCGGTTACTATTTATAGAACAATTATATAGAGCTATGACAATTTTAAAAGGGGAACCTTATCATCATCAATAAAAATCATTA
>CAZWPU010000316.1:0-2078 GCA_964635605.1 uncultured Bacteroidales bacterium
GGGACCACTGTTTTTGCAGGTGTTGGTGAGCGTACACGCGAGGGCAACGATTTGCTTCGGGAAATGATTGAGTCGGGTGTAATAAAATATGGCGAAGCATTTGAAAAAAGCATGAAAGAAGGGAGCTGGGATTTAACAAAGATTGATTACGAAGCGATCAAAGAATCGCAAGCCAGTTTAGTATTCGGCCAAATGAACGAACCTCCGGGAGCCAGAGCTACTGTTGCTTTAACAGGATTAGCATTGGCTGAATCTTTTCGTGATGGTGATAAAAAGGAAGGCAAAGGAAATGATATTCTGTTTTTTATCGATAATATTTTTCGCTTTACTCAAGCCGGATCTGAAGTATCAGCGTTGTTAGGACGAATGCCTTCGGCTGTTGGATACCAACCTACACTGGCGACAGAGATGGGAATGATGCAAGAGCGGATTACCTCTACCAAACATGGTTCTATTACTTCGGTTCAGGCGGTATATGTACCGGCTGATGACCTTACGGACCCGGCTCCGGCAACAACCTTTTCGCACCTTGATGCAACCACTGTATTAAGCCGAAAAATTTCTGAGCTTGGGATTTACCCGGCAGTGGATCCTTTAGATTCAACTTCTCGAATTTTAACACCCGAAGTAATCGGGGATAAACATTATCAAACAGCTCAAAAAGTAAAAGAGATTTTACAACGTTATAAGGAGCTTCAGGATATTATTGCGATCCTTGGAATGGATGAACTGTCCGAAGAAGATAAAATTGTGGTTCATAGAGCTCGCAGGGTACAACGATTTTTATCTCAGCCTTTTCATGTGGCCGAAGCGTTTACTGGATTAAAAGGAGAGTTTGTTAATATTGAAGATACGATTAAAGGATTTAACATGATTCTTGACGGAGAGGTTGATAAATACCCCGAAGCAGCATTTCAACTGGTAGGAACAATTGACCAGGCCATTGAAAAAGGAGAAAAAATGCTTGCACAAGCAAAGAAAAAACAATAACTTACATTTTGAAATAATTGATCATTATGCAACTGGAAATTATTACTCCCGATAAAAAGGTGTATTCAGGGAAAGTAAATGTTGTTCAGGTTCCCGGAACAAAAGGGTTGTTTGAGGTCCTGGAATATCACGCCCCTATTATCTCTACTCTCGAAAAAGGGAGGGTAAAGATTGTGGAGGGATCGGCTGAATCTTTTTTTCATATTGACGGAGGTGTAATTGAAGTAAAAAATAATCGAGTGATTATTTTAGCAGAGTCCATCAAAGGGTAAGTTATTTATGAGGAATTTATTGTTTATTCTTTTTTTTGTATTTTGTTATAACCTTTTAAGTGCTCAGGAAAAAGTTTCTTTCATAGCAGAAGATGGATTGCAGGTTACTGCAGACCTATATCAGGTAAATCCTGAAAGGCCATATGTTATTCTTCTTCACCAGGCAGGATATAGCCGGGGAGAATATAAAAATATCGCACGAAAAATCCTTAAATTTGGTTATAATTGTTTAGCGGTTGATTTACGTTCGGGAGGGGAGGTTAATTATATCCAAAATCATACCGCTTTAGTGGCTGTTCAAAAAGGGTATTCAACCGACTATTTAAGTTCTCTAAAAGATATTGAAGCATCTATAAAATGGGTGAAAAAACGAAGCGATAAACCAGTTGTCCTTTTTGGCAGCTCTTTTTCTGCTTCGTTAAGTTTATTACTGGCTAAAGATAATCCCGATATTGATGCGGTTATTGCATTTAGCCCAGGAGAATTTTTTGAACCGGAAATCAATATAAAAGCCGAAATTAAAGATTTGAAAAAATCGGTTTTTGTTGCCGCCTCAAAAAGAGAAGAACCTTACATTAAAGAAATGTTTCGCTTTGTTCCTTCCACAAATAAAACGATATTTGCACCTGAAAAAGGCCCCGGAGAACATGGTTCCAAATCATTGTGGAATAGCAACCCTACAAGTAAAGAATACTGGCTTGCTTTAACCATGTTTTTTAGTAAAATACGTTAATTTACAATGCAAAAAATTCGTTTCTTAATTATCCGTTTTAGCTCTATTGGAGATATTGTATTAACAACACCTGTTGTACGATG
>CAZWPU010000317.1:0-2051 GCA_964635605.1 uncultured Bacteroidales bacterium
AAAAGATACCCTTAAAGATGTAGGCAGCTTATTAAACTTTACCTATTCCAATTACCAGAATTATAGCAGGGATGGGCAACCCCTTATTGATTTTACACAAAACCCTGAAGATGATAATATCTTTGAATATGGAACACTGGAAAAAACGAGCGAAGAAGAAAGCACTTTTAACGAGATAAAAATCGAATCGTACGAATCGTATGACATTAAAAATAAGCTTCGGCTAAAATTGCATGACCATTCGTTTTTTACCGGCAAAGAAAGCGGTGCTTTTCAACGGGTAAACCACGGTAAAGTGATGCACGAGATTTTTGAACACATTCAAACCGAAAGCGATATCCCAAAAGCTTTAGAAAGGCTGCTTTTCGAAGGGAAAATATCGCATCAGGAAAAAGAAGAAATTACCGGACAGATTAACAAAGTGTTTAAAAATAAACAGATAAGAGACTGGTTTAGTAATCAATGGAACGTAAAAACCGAAGCAGAGATCATATTACCGGGTGGTAAAAAAGCTCGTCCTGACAGGGTGATATATAATCAGGAAAAGACGGTGGTGATTGATTACAAATTTGGCGAGAAGGAAGAAGAAAAACATAAAAAACAGGTAAAATCATATATGGAAATGTTACAAAAAATGGGCGACTCCCATGTAAATGGTTATCTGTGGTATGTGGATTTGGGCAGTATTGTTGCAGTTCAATAGTTCTGAGTTCACAGTTTACAGTTTGCAGTTTGCACTTGAACTCAGAACAATGAGCTGCGAACACTAAACTTTTAGTAAAAAATGATTAACAAAAACAATAAAAAAGACAAACAGTGGTAGAAACGAATAAAATATTCCCATGGGGACATAACCGAAAATTTAACGCTTACAGCAACTACTTTAAGCGGACTTTTGGCGAGCGGGTGCAGAAAGTTACCATTGATGCCGGATTTACCTGCCCAAACAGGGACGGAACCAAAGGAAGAGGCGGTTGTACTTATTGCAATAACGATGCGTTTAACCCGTCGTACTGCACACCTGATAAATCTATAACCCAACAAATAAACGAAGGCATTGAATTCCACGAAAAACGATACCGCAGGTCGAACAAGTTTTTGGCTTATTTCCAAGCCTACTCCAACACCTATGCACCAATGGATAAATTAAAAATCATTTATGATGAGGCATTGAGCGTTCCGGGAATTGCCGGATTAGTGATTGGCACACGTCCAGATTGCATTGACGATGAAAAGCTGGAATATTTTCAACAATTATCGGAGAAATATTACATTATTTTAGAGTATGGTATCGAATCGTGCAGTAACGAAACGTTGAAACGCATTAACCGGGGGCATACCTTCGAAGAAGCGGTTGAAGCATTGGAAAAAACTAAAAAATTCGGCATAAAAACAGGGGCTCACTTTATTATCGGGCTGCAGGGCGAAACCAAAGAGTATATTTTAAGCCAGGCCAAAACCATTTCGTCGCTGCCACTCGATACGATTAAATTCCACCAGCTGCAGATTATTAAAGGGACGGCAATGGAAAAAGAATATCATAACCATCCAGAAAATTTTACTTTTTTCGAATTATCAGAATATATCGACTTTTTTGTCCGGTTTATTGAAAGATTGAATCCTGATTTTGTGGTAGAACGGTTTGCCGGAGAAGTGCCACCGCGCTTTTTAGCCGGACCCGGTTGGGGGTTAATCCGTAATGACCAGATTCTGGTAAAATTTGAGAAAAAGCTTAAAGAATTAGATACCTGGCAAGGGAAGTTTTTTGAAAAATAAAAAATTAAATTAAAAACGAATGAACACCTTTTTAAAACATATCGCAGAAGATTTATACAACAGATATGGAGATGAAATCTCCGAACTATGCCTGGTATTCCCTAACCAAAGAGCAGGTTTGTACTTTAAGAAATATCTGTCCGAATTAACCGCAAAACCCATTTGGTCGCCAAAAACAACAACCATTAATGAATTAATGCAGGAAATCTCAGGGTTAACAATCGCAGACCCAATAAAAATCCTGTTCGAGCTGTATCAGATTTATAAACAAGCAA
>CAZWPU010000318.1:0-2050 GCA_964635605.1 uncultured Bacteroidales bacterium
TTGTTGCCTTCCAGGATTTCCAGGTTGTGGTTGGCTACCAGGCTCGTCAGGTCGTATTTCAGCTCGTTAGCCCGGATATTCCCCAGCTCGGGATCGGCCTTTCGGTAGTGCCAGACGTAGGAGTAGTTTTTCTCTTCGATAAATGTTCCCGGGGTACGGTCCACATAAAATTCCAGAATAGGTTTAATGTTCTCTTTCCAGTCGATTTTCATCTTTTCAATAATTTCCCAGTCTTTGTCAGGGTTTTTAATCCACACACCATGTTCAACAATCAGGGTGAATTTCTTCTTTTCAAACCATTTCGAAAACGTATTTTTATCTCTTCCGCTGATCAGCACAATCTCATTGGCTGGATCAGTAGCTAGGTTGTCCAGGATGTTGTATAGCACATTATCTGGAGAGGCGTTGGCTGGTTTATTTTTAAAGTTTACCAGCGTACCATCGTAATCGAGAAATAAAATACGCTTTTGGGCTTTTTGATAAACACTGATAATATTTTTTTCGATAGACGGCGTTATTTTTTTTGCAATATATTTTTCTTTTTCCAGGTCCTGTTTTTCCAACGATTGGAGGAAATCCGTTGCCCACTTGTCAATGTTATAACGTTTAAGCCGGTTTTGCATAATAGTAATTCGTTCCACCTGTTCCTCTTCCGGCATCTCTATAGCTTCTTTCAGTGTATCGGCAATCTCTTCATAATTTTGCGGGTTAATCAGTAGCGCTTCGCTCATCTCTTTGGCTGCTCCGGCCATTTCGCTTAAAATCAACACGCCTTTTTTATTCATTTTCGAGGCAACAAATTCTTTGGCTACCAAGTTCATCCCGTCGCGAATAGGAGTAAGGAGTCCAATTTCGCACGATGAGTAAAGGTCAATTAAATTTTCGAATGGCAGCGCACGGTAGAAATACCAAATAGGCGACCAGTTGATGGTGGCAAATTTGCCGTTGATGCGACCTACCAACTCGTCAATTTCGCTTTTCATTCGTTGGTACTGGTCAACATTGGAGCGCGAAGGAACAGCCAGCATTACTAAAACAACTTTACCTCTGAACTGCGGGTATTTATCCAAAAAATATTCAAACGCCAATAGTCGTTTGGCAATCCCTTTGGTATAATCCAGACGGTCAATAGACATTATCAGCTTTATATCCGGTGAGTTTAGGATGTGTTTATCCAGCTGTTGCTGAATATCCGATTTATCCCGTATCGACTTGCTATGGTGCTGAATAGCCGCATGGTGAAATTTGTCGTAATCAATTCCCATCGGGAACGAGTCGGCTTTGGCTATCCGTGTAATTAAATTTATTTTATTGAAATTAATTTCGAATCCCAGCAATCGCCTTACCGAACTAAAAAAGTGCCTTTCGTAGTCGTAGGTGTGAAATCCGATAAGGTCGGCACCCAGTATTCCTTCAATGAGTTCTTTACGCCAGGGAACAAGCCTGAACACCTCGTATGAGGGAAAAGGAATGTGCAGGAAAAAACCGATGGAAATATCAGGGCATTTATCCCGGATAAGCTTTGGCAATAACAATAACTGGTAATCATGAATCCATATCTTATCCCCTTTTTCGCAATATTGGGTGATTACATCCGCAAACTTTTGATTTACTTTAAGGTAAGCCTCCCAATAGTCTTTTTTAAATTCGGCAAACTCGGTAAAATAATGAAATAACGGCCAGATGGTTTTGTTGCTAAAACCATAATAATAAAGATCAACTTCTTCTTTAGTTAATGGAACTCCTATACAATCTTCTTTTTTTACGGCCTCGTTCACTTTCTTATCCAGCTCTTTCGATAAATCTTCTTTGGCTAATCCTGTCCAGCCAATCCATTGGCTTTCGTAGGCTTTATGTACCGATTTCATGCCGGTAGCCAGTCCGCCAACGCTGGGTTGGATGTCTAGGTTGTCATTTTCAATTTTAATATTTAAGGGTAGTCTATTCGAAACAATGATTATTTTACTCATAGTTTTAGCTCTTTATTTTTACATTATTTTTTATAATGATGGCATATAATACTGTTTTTTTATTAAAAATCAAATTATTT
>CAZWPU010000319.1:0-2047 GCA_964635605.1 uncultured Bacteroidales bacterium
TAAAAAAGGCAATCCCTTAGAGAAATGCATAAAATTTATATCATGAATTACAGCTAATGAATTAATTTGAGACTTTAAAGAGAGATATCCGTCAGGCGAAATAAAAATATCAGCATTCATTTTTTGAAGGATTTTGGGTACAGAAAATTCGAACCACCAGTAAAATAAAAAAGGATGTCGTGCTTTTGGCCTGATAATGATAGGATGTACATTATCTGAGAAAACAAAAGTTTGGTTATAAGGGCGGTCGAAAATAAAATAGAATTGGTGTTCGGGATGGTTTTGAGTAATACGTTTAAATGTTTCAAATGTAAACCAGCCAATACCTTCCAGTTTGTTTTTAATAAGTAGCCTTGTGTTTACTGCAATATTCAAAAGAAAACATTTTAAATGTTGATTATTCTATCTTTGTAACAAAGATGCTAAAAAATTAATGATATTTTTATTTACTTTTTAAAAATTAGTATAGGTTTTATATTATCCATAAATATTATGCTTCTTTACACTTAAACTTTGCTAAATTTGTACTACTAATCATCACTGTTTTGAGAAGAAAATTTTTTACTAATTTAACTTTACTTTTGTTTCTTAACTTACTGATCAAGCCTTTTTGGATTTTTGGGATTGATCGTACAGTACAGAATGTAGTTGGTGCCGAGGAGTACGGTTTATATTTTTCGCTTTTTAATTTTTCGCTACTGCTTAATATACTTCTCGATTTAGGTATTACGAATTACAACAATCGAAACATTGCCCAAAACAGTCATCTTTTGAGTAAATCTTTATCGAGTATCGTTAGTTTAAGGTTATTGCTGGCCTTGGTATATGCTTCTGTTACCATTGTAGCAGCCTTATTTGTGGGTTATGAAGGAAGGCAGTTTTATTTATTGATTTTTCTGATTTTTAATCAGTTTGTGGCTTCGTTTATATTGTATTTAAGATCTAATTTAAGTGGATTGCATTATTTTAAAACCGATAGCATTATTTCGGTCCTCGATCGTTTTATCATGATTGTGATTTGCGGATTATTACTTTGGGGAGGAGTTACAGAGAATCCATTTCAGATTGAGTGGTTTGTTTATGCCCAAACAGTAGCTTATTTATTTACTTTGGTTCTATCATTATGCATTGTTTACAGTAAAGCACAATTTTTAAAACTTAAGTTCGACCGTACCTATTTTATTGCTATCCTAAAAAAAAGCTATCCATTTGCTTTACTTTCTTTATTGATGGCCTTTTATTACCGAATCGATTCGGTAATGTTAGAACGAATGCTTCCTGATGGGAAAGAACAGGCCGGGATTTATGCTCAGGGTTTCCGGATACTTGATGCTGCCGCTATGTTTGCCTTTTTGTATGCGGGTCTACTTTTGCCCATGTTTTCACGAATGATTAAGCAAAAAAAATCAATCCATCAACTTACTTTATTTTCTTTTTTACTTTTAATTGTGCCGGTGGTAGGGATTACTTTCGCTTCTTATTTTTACCGAACCGAGCTGATTGATATGTTGTATCATCATCATGTAGATATTTCGGCAACAATATTTGGAATATTGATTTTATGTTTTTTGGGAATTTCTACCAGCTATATTTTTGGTACATTGTTAACTGCTAATGGGAATTTACGCAAATTGAATTTTATGGCTATAGGAGGAGTGATTGTTAATATTACCCTTAATTTTATATTAATACCAAAGTTTTATGCGCTGGGTTCTGCTATTGCCAGCTTAGTTACTCAAACTTTTGTTGCAATACTGCAGGTTCTGCTGGCAAAGAGAATTTTTAAATTTTCTATTGATTTAAAACGAATAGCAATTTTTGTTTTATTTATTGGAGGGGTATTTCTTTTTTCAATGTTTTCTGTTGACTTAGACTTTAATTGGATTTATAAATTTATTGCCATTCTTGTTTTTACCATGATCCTTGCTTTTTTATTGCGCTTAATCCATTTAAAAGTTTTAGTTGATTTATTAAAAAATGGCGATGAGATATAAAAAAAACTTTTCCAAAGTTTAAAATTTTGGAAAAGTATAATTAAAGTATAATT
>CAZWPU010000320.1:0-2043 GCA_964635605.1 uncultured Bacteroidales bacterium
CATCTGCCTGCTCATCATCCGCCTATGCCATTGCTTTGGGATATGATATGATAAAAAGCGGACGAGCCGATTTGATGATTGTTGGTGGTGCCGATTCAATTATTAACAAGGAAGAAATAGAAGGGTTTAATGAATTATATGCGATTTCACTCAAAAATGATTCTCCGGAAAAAGCAAGTTGCCCTTTTTCAAAAAATCGCGATGGTTTTGTTATTGGCGAAGGCGCAGGAATTATGATACTGGAATCAGAAAAGTACGCTAAAAAGCGAAATGCTAAAATTTATGCTGAGTTGGCTGATTATGCTTTTACCAACGAATCTTATAATATTATGGCGCCAAAATCTGAAGGCGAAGGTATGGCCAATACCATGTTACTGGCATTGAAAAATGCAAAAGTTTCTCCCGATGAAGTAAATTATATTAATGCACATGGTACATCAACCATGTTGAATGATTTATACGAAACACAAGCTATTAAAAAAGTTTTTGGTGAAAATGCTTACAAAATTCCTGTTTCGTCAATAAAATCGATGATTGGGCACACCATTGGAGCTGCAGGGGTCATTGAAGGAATTGTTACTGTTTTATCCATTTATGATAGCGTAATTCCACCCACTACAAATTTAGATGAGACTGACCCTGAACTGGATTTAGACTACGTTCCAAACAAAGCCAGGAAGCTGGATGTAAATGTTGCTCTAAGTAATTCATTTGCCTTTGGAGGGCATAATGCTACACTGATTTTTAGAAAATATATTGGCTAATTGAAATTCAATAGTTGGATATTTACTTTCTCCGATTATCAATAAAAATTACCGGTTTCCGTTTTAATTTCGGGAATTTAATCTTGTTAATTTCTTCGCCCGATTGAAACATGATGGTTGGTGCTACCCTTAACTTAGCCCTGAAATGGTCTTTGATGAGCTTTTCAAAATTTTCAGGAGTATGCCCGTTGGTAGCCACGCGAATCAGAATATCATCCGTTCCTATTTGATTGGTGAATACTTCAACCACATAGTTTTCTACATATTCCATTTCATTTAGAATATTATACAATGCCGGTGGATAAAGGGTGGTCCCTTTATATTTTATCATCTCTTTTTTGCGGCCAATTACCGGGCCTAAACGCATGGTATTTCGTCCACAGGCACAGGGTTCTGAAAAGTGTTGCACTACATCACCGGTTTTAAATCGTATAAGCGGCATCCCTTCCACATCTAACGTAGTAATGACTAACTCGCCGGGTTCTCCATCTTTTACCGGATTATTGTTTTCATCCACAAATTCAACAATCAGTAATTCCGGGTGATGATGTCCGCCCACGCCATGCTCACAATCGGCAAAAGCAGCTCCCATTTCGGTAGATGCATATGTTGAGAATAATTTTATATCCCACTTATCTTTTATACGTTGTCCCAATGTATTTAGTGTAAAATCCGGATTTCGCAACGCTTCGCCAATGCAAACGGCTTTTTCAATGCTCGAATTTTTATAATCGATGCCTTTGGCTTCGGCATATTCAATTAGTTTTAAGATAAATGATGGTACAGCAACCAGTGCATTGGGTTTTATTCGCTGAATGGTATCCCATTGCAGTTCAACCATTCCGTTGCCTACACGCACCATTCCGGCACCCAGTTTTTTAATGCCCAAAAAATATGCCAGTCCGGCCATAAAGCGACGGTCGAGGGTTACCATCAGCTGGTAAATATCTTCTGGTTTTCCTTCTGAAATTTTAAATGATTTACATTCATTGTATGCCAGACGGTCCAAATCAGCATTGGTTAATGCAAAGGTAACCGGGTCACCCAATGTCCCCGAGGTGGTTATATAGTCGACAATTTTGGTTTTGTCTACACAGATAAAATTATTGTTTCGCTGGTGTAAATCATCTTTTTCTGTAAATGGAAGTTTCTGCAGATCTTCCAGTGTTTTAATGGATGATATATCAATGTTATGTTTGCTAAAAAGCTCCTGGTAGAACCTGGAGTGTTGATTTACATATTGTAGAATTTCCTGCAGTTTCTCTTCCTGGTAGGTTTT
>CAZWPU010000321.1:0-2041 GCA_964635605.1 uncultured Bacteroidales bacterium
ATTTTATTATTGCTCGTTTACTAAAATTATTTTGATAATCCTTTTCGGGCAAATATTTCCAAAACCGTTTCGGTAAAAACTGCATATGCACTTTTAAATTTTTTCGTTCTTTTATATTTATCGAATCGTAATAGTTTTTCCAGAGCTTTTGGAATAATTTTTCACTTACATGCAGTATATCCTGATCCACTTTCCCTGTTTCAAAATTAATTTTGTTCTTGCCAATGGTAATTTCTCTTACTTGTTGCAAGTCGTAATAAAAACCATATTTCCGGCGAGTATCAAAAACGATCCATTTTTGATCGATAAAACGTCTTTTAAAATGATTAACAGTAAGTGGAATCACATTATATTTTGGATCAAAGGATGCATAAAAAATATTATCAACGGTTTTCTGAAACCGGGCAAACATAATAACCCGATGCGATTCTCTTCCTAACTTTTTCTGGATATTATTAATTTTTAATACCGCATCCTGGCTAAAATCCAATTCTATATTATCATCCGTTTCTACAATTAATTTTACATAATTATAAATCATCATCTCAATGCCGGGCAGTTCAGAAAGGTACGCTTTAAATATACGCTGGCAATTCTGCTCACTCGATTTATCTTTAATAATATTCCATAATTTATCAAATTTATCGGTGTCGGTAATTACTTCGTATTTTGTTGCAAATAAATCATCCTGAAAAGATTTGGTGCTTACCATCCTATCCGGATTGATTTTCATTTCGAAAGCATCGAAAATGGCTGTTAGCAGCCCTTCAAAAGTTTGATCATAAATAAATAAATTCATCATAAAATGGTTTAGTTTAAAGGAAATAAACGCAATTGTTGATATAAGGATTTTTGATTTCGTTTAGGTTTATTATCATTCAGTATTATCGTTTTCACCTTATCGGGTAATAACTCATTAACCGTTGGTGATTTTAGCTCATTACAAGTAATAAAATATTTTGCTCGTTTAAGTACCACCCCAATTTTTTTTAGATTTAATGAAGTAAGCCTGCCGTACCTACGACTTACCATAATCATTTTTGCCGATTTAACGCCAATTCCCGGCACACGCAGCAAGGTTTGATAATCGGCTTTGTTAATATCAACCGGGTACAACCAGGGATTACGCAAGGCATAACTTAACTTAGGATCAATCTCAAGATCAAGGTTTGGGTGAGTATTATTCACAATCTCATCGATCGAAAAATGATAAAACCGAAAAAGCCAGTCGGCCTGGTAAAGCCTGTTTTCTCGCTTTAACGGAGGCTCCTTAAGGGCTGGCAATCTTTTATCATCTGGATTTACCGGGATAAAACCCGAATAATACACGCGTTTTAAATACTTTGTAGTGTATAAATTTTCAGCCAGGTTTAAAATATGTTGGTCATCATCTGGTGTTGCTCCAACAATAAGCTGAGTACTCTGTCCTGCAGGAGTAAATCGTGGAGTATGTTTAAACTTGCGGTGTTCTTCCTTATTGACTAGAATTTGATTTTTAATAGCAGTCATGGGATGAAAAATGCTTTGAAAATTTTTATCCGGGGCAAGCATTTTCAAATTTTGTTCTGTAGCAATCTCCACATTAACACTTAACCGGTCGGCATACAATCCGGCCTGATAATGTAAATCAGCACTTGCTCCGGGAATTGATTTTAAATGAATGTACCCGTGATAATTATGCTTAGTACGTAATGCTTTGGCTATCCGAATCAACCGTTCCATGGTATAATCAGGGTTAACAAGTACTCCGGAACTTAAGAACAACCCTTCGATATAATTTCTTCGATAAAATTCAATCGTTAATTCAACAACTTCGTTAACAGAAAATGTTGCCCGTTCAATATCATTACTTTTACGATTTACACAGTATGCACAATCGTAAATACAAAAATTCGTAAGCATTAATTTCAGTAACGAGATACATCTCCCATCCTCGGTAAAACTATGACAAATACCCCACGGAGCCGTATTTCCTAATCCCTTGCTATGATTAGGCCTGTTGCTTCCGCTTGACGAACAAGAAACATCATATTTGGCTGCA
>CAZWPU010000322.1:0-2012 GCA_964635605.1 uncultured Bacteroidales bacterium
TATAGCTTTCCTGCTCTTTAATCGTTTTTATATTCGATTGTTGTTGTGGGTCAATAAGAAGTACATCGTTTTCCTGGTCTAATAGTTTTATGTAGTCAATCATTTCGGAACGAATGTTTCCCCGGCAGAAATAAGCAAGGAAATAGTCAGGTTTCAATTTTATCGCTAAATCTAGATCGGATAAAGCACCATTGTAGTTTTTTAAATAGCTTTTATATAAGGCTGTTTGGATTAAATTTTGATATTTATTTTGGGAGGATTTATAATTATTCTCTAAGGCGGCTACCTTTATTTTTAACGAGTCGATACTCATCACTTCTTCATTCTTATTTTTTATAACTAAACCATATTCTGCATAAATATTTTTATGTTCTTCCATATTGTCGTGCAGGGCAGCAATTTTTTCAAAATATTCGGAGTTTTGTTTTCCGGTTGTAAACGCAAAATTTCCTTCCGGTTCAATTCGCTGATTATAGTTAGGATGATTATAAAAACGATTACTGGATTTTAACGTAATTAAGTTTCTGAAATTATCGGAGGTATCGGTATAACTGGCATACGATTCTTTATTTTTCTGAACCGTAGCAATAATATTTTCAGCACGTTGTCTGTCGGCTAAAGCCCCTTGAATATCATTTAGCTGTTGGCGTACATTTGCCCGGCTGATATAGGCTTTGGCAAAATCAGGATAAATTTCAATGGCCCTGGAAAAATCAATAAAAGCACCTTGCAGGTCATCAATTTCCTGTTTAATCAGTCCTCGGTTAAAATACGAAAGAATATTTTGAGGATTTAATTGAATTACTTTGTCTAAATCTAAAATAGCATCACGTTTTTGTTTAAGTTCGTTTTTTAGTAAAGCCCGGTTAAAAAGCGCCAACGAATTATCAGGTTCTATCTGTATGGCAGTATCTAAATCGTGAACGGCAATTTGTGTTTTTTCCTGGTAATAACTTACCAGCGAACGATTAATATAAGCACTTGCATTTAGAGGGTCAATCTCTATAACACGTGAAAAGCAGGATTTAGCTGAGTCGTATTTATGCCATTCGGAGTATAAAATACCTTTATTTATATACACCGGTACGTATTCTGAGTCTATTTTTAATGCTTTATCATAATCGTTAAGCGCTCCAAGAGTGTCTTCCAAATAATGTTTGGCCAACCCCCGATAAAAATAAGCTTTTTTATTTTGCTTTGTAATTTCCAACGACTGGTTAAAATCGTATAACGCTTGTTTATAATGGTTGATATTAATATTACATAATCCTCTAAAGACATATAATTCAGGATCAATAGCATAGAGCTTAATGGCCTGGTTAAAGTCGTTCAGTGCCAGGTAATATTTTTTAAGGTTTATACGTGTGATGCCTCTGTTCTTCAACGCATCGGTATGGTTCGGTTTTAATTCAATGGCTTGTGTAAAATCCTGTTCAGCCCCCATATAATCGACTAAATTATATTTCGCAATACCACGTAAAAAATAGGGGTCGGCTAGTTTGGGTTTTACCTTAATCACAATGTTAAATGCATTGATGGCATCGTTATATTTTTGAGCATAAAGTTTGCCCCTGCCAACCGATAAATAATAATTCACATTTAATTGTGCCAGGCTGATTAAGGAAAAAAAGACAAATAATATGGACAACAGGATTTTTTTCATTAAGAATAGATTAATGCTAAAATTTGCACCAACATTTTTTCGTCCACTTCATCAAATGAATTATATTCATTGCTGTCCACATCTAATACCCCAATAATATCTCCTTTTGGATTTTTTAGCGGAATTACAATCTCTGACTTAGACCTTGAATCACAGGCAATATGGCCAGGTAACTTTTCTACATCAGGTACAATAATGGGTTTTTGCTGATTAATTCCTGCCCAGCAAACGCCGGTATCTTTTGCCAGTTCCTGGCATGCTACGGGACCTTGATATTGCCCCACTACTAATTTATCATTTTTTAGAAAATAAAAACCGGTCCAGAAAAAAGATTCCATTTTATGATGCA
>CAZWPU010000323.1:0-2008 GCA_964635605.1 uncultured Bacteroidales bacterium
ACCGGTTAGAGAAAAAAAATATTCGTATTGAAGAGGTTACGCTTCATGTTGGCGCCGGGACTTTCATTCCTGTAAAAGAAGAAACAGTCAGCCAGCATGAAATGCACACTGAACATTTTATGATAGATAAAACAACATTAATTAATTTATTAAACGCCCATCAAATAACAGTCGTTGGAACAACTTCAGTACGTACACTTGAAAGTATTTACTGGTTGGGTGTTAAGTTCATTGAAACCGGCACTTTAGATTTAAAAATTAATCAATGGGAAGTGTACCGGTTACCTAAAAATATTACCCGGAAGGAAGCTATTGGAGTCTTGATAAATTATATGCATAACAATCACTTAGAAGCATTGCATGCCTCTACTCAAATCATGATTGTTCCAGGTTATACGTTTAAAATGACAGATGTATTGATTACCAATTTCCATCAACCCAAAAGCACCCTTTTATTGCTTATCGCCGCATTTATTGGCGATGACTGGAAAAGAGTTTACGATTATGCCTTAGAAAACAATTTCCGGTTTTTGAGTTATGGAGACAGTTCAATTTTAATTCCATAGCTAACTTACGAATAACGCTGAATGGCTGTAAATATAATATGATTCTCAAGTAGTTTCATCTTCCGGGATAAATAGAATTCCACCTTTTTGTTCTACCTTTGTCGGGATAGTTGATGTTAGATTATAGAACAACATATAAACCCAAGGATTGGTTGCCTAGGACCAAAAAAGAAGTGACCGCCCGTGGATGGAACCAGCTGGATGTTATCCTTTTTAGCGGTGATGCTTATGTTGATCACCCGTCGTTTGGACCGGCTGTTATTGGCCGGCTATTGGAATCTCTGGGTTTAAAAGTTGCTATAGTTGCGCAACCTAACTGGCAGGATGATTTAAGAGATTTTAGAAAGTTAGGAGAACCACGATTATTTTTTGCGGTAACCGCCGGATGTATGGATTCAATGGTAAACCATTACACAGCAAACAAGCGTCTAAGATCAAATGATGCGTATACTCCGGGAGGTAAAGCAGGATTCAGGCCTGATTATGCGACCATTGTTTATTCTAATATTCTGAAAAAACTTTTCCCTGACATTCCGGTTGTACTTGGAGGTGTTGAAGCATCCCTCAGAAGGTTAACCCATTACGATTATTGGTCGGATAAATTAATGCCGGGAATTTTACATGAAAGCAAAGCCGATCTTCTTATTTATGGAATGGGCGAAAAACCATTAGCAGAATTAGTTCGTTTACTTTCAAAGGGCGTTCCGTTTCCTTCGATTAAAAATATCAGACAAACGGTATTTAGTACAGATAATATTACTGAATCAGAAGATAAAAATTGGGAGGATTTTTATTTATACAGCCATAAAGAATGTAGTTCTGATAAAATTATGTATGCCCAAAATTTTAAAATTATTGAGCAGGAAGCAAATGCTTTCCAAAGTAATAAACGTTTAATTCAAAAAGTTGGTAACCAGCACATTGTTGTAAATCCCCCTTTTGAAATTCTTTCAGAAAAGGAAATGGATGCAATTTACGATTTGCCGTTTACCCGTCTTCCCCATCCTAAATATGCAAAAAAAGAACCCATCCCTGCATACGAAATGATTCGTCATTCCATTACTTTGCACCGAGGTTGCTTTGGAGCATGTTCTTTTTGTACCATCTCAGCTCATCAAGGTAAATTTATCAGCAGCCGTTCGGAGAAATCCATTCTAGAAGAGGTGAACAAAGTAACCACTATGCCTGATTTTAAAGGTTATATTTCTGATTTGGGAGGTCCCTCGGCTAATATGTATAAAATGCAGGGCATTGATCTCGAACAATGTAAAAAATGCAAAAGAGCTTCCTGTTTGTATCCGAATGTTTGTAAAAACTTAAATACAAGTCCTAAACCATTGACCGAAGTTTATAAAAAAGTTCAGCGTCATCCAGACATAAAAAAAGCATTTGTTGGTAGTGGTATTCGATATGATTTGTTTATGCATAAATTAAACGAGACG
>CAZWPU010000324.1:0-1999 GCA_964635605.1 uncultured Bacteroidales bacterium
CATTGCTTTTAAAAAAACAACCCAACTTCGACCCTCGTAACTATGGATTCCAAAAGCTTACTCCCTTAATTGCGTCCCTTAAAAAATTTGAAATCGATGAGCGGGAATCAGATAATCCTAACATCAAACTTATCTATATCAGAAATAAACAATAAACGTTGATTTCTTATTACTCCCTTTTAAAGTACTAAAATTTAACCGAAACGGGTGGCATGGTAAAAATCGAAATAAACATGCGATAATTTTCGATATTCATTCTTTTAATTATAAACGATATAATAACATAACACCAGGATATTCTAAATTATTATAATAAAGGGAATAATTTAATGTCGCTACTGATAGGAAAAACATCGTTAAAGTACCAGCCCGTTATTAACGAAATGATTGAACGAAAAATATTTTTACCACCAAAATACTAAACGCGCTCGTTAGTAAACCTACAAAAACCAAATCCGATTGTAAAATATATTTTGGATAGTTTGAAATATAAAATGGTCTGATTTTTGATTTTACAACATTTAACTGAAAGATATTTTCAGATACTCATTAGAATTTTAATTTTTTAATTATTTTTGATCTGAATCATTGTTAAACTATAAATTATATTCATCTAAACAAAAAAAACAAATTATGAAAAAAAGTATTTTACTGATTATGGTTATGGCGCTTACTTTTAGTTTAAGTGCTCAAATGAAAGTGGGAGGTTCAATAGGATTGATGGGTCAAAGTTCAAAAACCACAACAGATGGAACAACAAATGAAGGCCCAACAAATACAGATATTATATTGCTTCCCAATGTAGAATATATGCTATCGGATAATTTCTCTATTGGAGGAAAAATAGGTTTTAGTCTTGACATGTCAAAAAATGATGCAACAGATAGAAAAGAATCATTATTTATGTTTCATATTTCTCCTTATGCTCGCATTTATTTCCCATTAGGTGATAATTTATCTTTCTTTGGAGAAGGAGGAATTCAGTTTGCCAGAGGCACAGAAAAAATTACAGTTGGGGGCACAACAAATGATGGCGATACTCGAACAGAATTTGGCATTGGAGTAATACCTGGTTTTAGTTATGGCCTTTCTGATAAGGTATCTCTAGAATTAACCACAGGTTTCTTAGGTTATCAGCTAACATCTATTAATGATAACCAAGATCCTGAAACAACAGATAAATTCAATAATTATGGATTACTATTAAATTTTTCAAATATTAGTTTTGGAATAAAATATCAATTATAAAAATACTAATCAACACAAAAAAGAGGCTTTGAAAAGCCTCTTTTTTTATAAAAATTAATTTTTTATTTCGCCGCCACCAAACATCACAAAACCGCGAATAATTATTTCTTTTCCTACATCCATTGTTGTTCCTGTTCGTATAATTCTTTTATCCGAAAAACCACCCAATACTGAAACCACTTCAACTTTTATATTCCAATTTTCGGGAACAATTAATGTAGAACCACCAAACATGCAAAACATATCAACTACATTCTGACCAGGTGCTAGTTTTGCTTTTGTCAGATCAATTTTAGAGCCGCCAAATAACGCAGTAACTTTTCCACCTTTAAAATTTTCTGAAGTAATAATTCGGTCGCCACCCCCTAAAATAGCAAAATCATCAATATAGTCGATTTTTGCTGTTCCGGCATTAGATGCTCTGGCAACTCCCGTTGACCTAAAGATAATTAATAATCCAATAACAATTAATACTACAGGCCAAAATAATCTTCGTACCGGGTATGGTATATATAAAATATCCGGAATTAAAAACACAAGTCCAATAGTTAATAAAATCCAGCCTGACAATTTATTATCTCTTGTAGAAATAAAAATGATACCTAATACTATCAGAATCATCTCCCACGAAAAAAGATGTCTCATAATACGATGTGGAAAAATATCGAATGTTCGTCCAACTAATACGATTCCAATTAAAATAAGAATTATACCAATAATTCCTCTTCCGGTATTTCTTTGTTTTTCCATA
>CAZWPU010000325.1:0-1993 GCA_964635605.1 uncultured Bacteroidales bacterium
AACCAAACATTTCAAAATCTTTTTTATAACGTTCGTAAATTAACTGATAAGTCTTGTCAGTGTAATAATCATCTAACTCAGGTGGTTTAGCCTTTTTAGGTTTGTCTACATATTTTAAGTCTTTTGTATAATGTGCGCCTTCTTTGGTGGTATAGTTTAAATGTTTTGGGGATTGGTAAGGCAGTCCAATACGATTAAGAATGATTTTAAAATCTTTGTCAAAATCTTCCAATTTTCCTATAAAATCAATTCCTGGTTTAATAAATTTATGTTGACTTGTCCAATGTGGGTCATTCCTGTCTTTCCCTTTTTCATTAAAACATAAGAAGTTTATAAAATCATCAAAGCTCATATTAGGTATTAATCCAAAAGGTTTAAGCTGCTGTTTAATAAAATGAGGTGGGGGATTTATTATTTTATTCAGATAACATGACAATACCCTTTTATATGGGTTGCGTACAAAAGTGAATATAAAATAATCCTTATACCTTTTTAAGCTCTTTATGTCTTGTAATTTTGCTTTATATTTAGCAGAGAAGTAGAAGTACTCCCGTAGTGTTCGGGTAGCGTTTTTATAGATTAAAACGCAAATAAATTTGTGTTTATCACTTATAATTGTTTGCATAATTATTTTCTTTTAGAGTCTACTAAAAAAATCGTGTTTTCATTATTCATTTTTATGGGGTAAATAGCTTTAATATCGAGTAATTCTGAATATCTTTTTACTATCTCCTCGGAAGACTCATAAACTCTTACATGCCCTTTAGTCCAATAATTAGGTACAGAGAAAATAAATCGTTTTCCTGAAGGGATATTTTCAACTACCGATAAATCTTCGGTAATATGTTCCAATACCTCAAATGAAACTACTGTATCGAATCTGTGCAAATTATACACAAGTTCGTCTTTAATATTTTTTACATAAAAAAACTTTTTGAATTTTGTATTTAATGATTGAGCCATTTTAATAGCCTGTTCACTAAAATCAATACCATAAATAAAATTGTATTTATTTTTAATGAGTAATCGGGCAAATTGTCCCGGGCCACATCCTAAATCAAAAATTCTTTCCGATTTACTTAATATGCTAAGTGCTTTTAACCAAACGTTGGCATAAATAGATTTGAGTGGAGGTTTTGAATACTCTCCTCCTTTATTTTTGTTTTGCTTGTAAATTTTATCGTAATATTTATTGTCTAATTCCAACATGACTTTCTATCATTTTTTGTTTTAAACTTTCGTATTTTTTTGTTAGTTCAGGGTTTTTCTTTCTTTTGATATGTAAAGAATTGTTTGAAACAATATAGTTCCATGTAGGTTCCGGGTTGTAGACAAAAACATTTCCTTCTCCCTCATATACCCGAAGCCAAAAATCATAAAATGCGTAATTCCCCCATTCTAATTTAAATGGTCCGTACTTTTTTATTAAATCTTTATGAATTAAAGCACAGTCGCTTATAAAATTTCCTTCAAGGTGCTTTTTATGTGAGTAGTTATGAAAATACCTTGTTCTAACAATTCCATCAAAAGTTATATCAAAGGCAGAGTAACAAACTAATTTTTTATGTTTTTTACACAGGCTTATTTCATCATACAATTTTGTTTGATATGCTTCATCATTCCCGGAGGCATAAGCAAACCATTCATGTTTGATGTACGTTAATGCTTTATTTAATTGAGGGTATATTCCTGGTTGTTCTGATATACACAAATCAATTTCTTTATATTCTTTGGCTAATTGGATAGAATTATCTCCTTTTACCGTAGATAGGATAAGTTGAACATCTATGTTTTTTTGGGTTAGATAACTTTCAATGGCCCAACGTAAATTTTCTAAGTTATCTTTGTATGTATTAATAATAACCGAACATTTGTCATTTTTTTTGGCAGGCTTGATTTTTATTATTGTTTCCTTTTTAGGAAACTTTTTATCTTTATAAAAATCAGTATCTAACCAATCATCCCTAAATTGGAGGTATTCTTTTACCTCTGT
>CAZWPU010000326.1:0-1991 GCA_964635605.1 uncultured Bacteroidales bacterium
GTTCAAAGTTTTAAGTTATTAGAGGCAGCTGCATTAAGCAGTAAGTAGCGGCAGGAGGCAATTGGCAGTTGGCAGCGGCAGGAGGCAGTTGCAGTAAATAGTAAATAGTTAGTAATCGATAAAAGTTTCAAAACCCAAGACCAATTTATCATTTTACTATTCTACTATTCCACGATTTCACCAACCCAACAAAACAAATTTCTTCACAACAGCGCTGAATTAAATTTTTTATGTTACTTTGTATCATAAATATTAAAAAGTTAAAAATCCCAGGACATGCCTAAATACAAACGCATTCTTTTAAAACTAAGTGGCGAATCCCTGATGGGTGAAGCTGGTTACGGAATTGATTCCAACAGATTAAACGAGTATGCCGAACAAATTAAAGAACTGGTAAAAGCAGGAGCTCAGGTAGCCATCGTAATGGGTGGAGGAAACATTTTCCGTGGCCTTTCGGGAGCCGCCAATGGTTTCGACCGGGTAAAAGGTGATCAGATGGGTATGCTGGCAACTGTAATCAATAGCCTGGCCTTACAATCATCATTAACCAATATCGGTGTAAAATCTTTTGTTTATACGGCAATTCGTATGGAGCCGGTAGGAGATTTTTATCATCGCGATAAAGTGGTTGAGCAGCTGAAAGCCGGCCATGTAGCCATTCTTTCCGGCGGAACCGGAAATCCTTTTTTTACAACCGATACAGCATCGGCTTTACGTGCTGTGGAAATTGGCGCGGATATTATCTTAAAAGGCACTCGTGTTGACGGAGTATATACAGCCGACCCGGAAAAAAACAAAGCAGCTACTAAATTCGAAGAAATTTCTTTTAACGAAGTAATCCAACGCGAATTGAATGTCATGGACCTAACTGCTTTCACCATGTGTAAAGAAAATAAGCTGCCCATTTATGTTTTCGATATGAATAAGCGTGGCAATTTACTAAAAGTAGTAAAAGGCGAAAAAATAGGAACGCTGGTTAATGACAAAACAAAAGATTAAAGTCGATAAACAACTATTAATGAATAACATGATCACTCAAAATCTTAATCATAAATAGTAGATTGGTTGAGGCTAATAATTTTATAAGGCTTCTATTTCAGGATTTTTTTTATAAATTTGTTGCTAGTGATGATAAATATACCCTAACCCTAAATTTTTTTATTATGACCGAAGAAGTTCAATTTGTTATTGATGAAGCCAAAGAAAAGATGAGTAAAGCGATTAGCCATTTAGATAATGAACTGGCTACCCTACGTGCCGGAAAAGCCAGTCCCAGAATGCTTGATACTGTTGTTGTAGAGTATTATGGCAATCCTACTCCACTCACTCAGGTAGCCAATATCGGCACTCCTGATGCAAAAACCATTGCCATTCAACCTTGGGAAAAAAGTATGGTAGGACCTATTGAAAGAGCCATATTAAATGCTAACCTGGGTTTTACACCGATGAACAATGGCGAGATGATTCGGATCAACATTCCTGCTTTAACCGAAGAGCGAAGAAAATCGCTGGTAAAACAAGTTAACAACGAAGCCGAAAGCGCTCGTGTTAGTATACGTACTGCTCGCCGTGATGCAAACGAAGAAATTAAAAAATTAGGGAAAGATGGGCTTTCTGAAGATGAAGCAAAAAAAGCTGAAGACGAAATTCAAAAACTAACCGATAAATATAGCGAAAGAGTAGAACAAGTAGTGAAAGCTAAAGAAGAAGAGATTATGACTATTTAAACTTTCGGTTCATCAATTTTTTACAATATATTAAGCAGCCCGGGTGGTTGCTTTTTTTTGCTTTAAGATGATTGATTTCTGATCTGACTCGAAAAAACGGTGCGTTTTAAAGATATGCCGGGTCTGAAAAAAAAGCCTGTCAGTAAGTTACCAACAGGCTTAATGTACATTTTGTTTGTTTTTAATATCTGTAATGATCTGATTTATATGGGCCGTTTTTAGGTACACCCAAATATTCAGCTTGTTCATCGGTTAAATGGGTAA
>CAZWPU010000327.1:0-1990 GCA_964635605.1 uncultured Bacteroidales bacterium
CTGCAAAGAATTTTTGTTAAAAATGTCATTATCAATAAATTATAAATTAAAAATTAGATAAAATGTCAAACGAAAAGAGAGTTTATACTTTTGGAGATAAAAAGGCAGAAGGTAACTCAAAGATGAAAAACCTTCTGGGAGGAAAAGGTGCCAATCTGGCTGAGATGAGTCTTATTGGTGTTCCGGTACCCCCAGGATTTACAATCACCACCGATGTATGTACAGAATACAACAAATTAGGAAAAGATAAAGTCGTTGAACTATTAAAAGCCGATGTAGAAGCAGCCATAAAGAACGTAGAAAAAATTATGGGAACTAAATTCGGAAGCAATGTGGATCCTTTATTACTTTCTGTACGTTCTGGTGCACGTGTATCGATGCCCGGTATGATGGATACGGTATTAAATCTGGGAATGAACGATGATGCTGTAGAAGGGCTTACGAAAAAAACAAACAACCCGCGTTTTGCATGGGACTCCTATCGTCGATTTGTTCAAATGTATGGTGATGTGGTATTGGGATTGAAACCCGCATCAAAAGAAGATATTGATCCTTTTGAAGCGATTCTTGAAGAAGTAAAAGAGAAAAGAGGAGTTGAACTTGATACTCAGCTTAATATTGATGATTTGAAAGAGTTAGTGAAAAAATTTAAAGAAGCAGTAAAAAAACAAACCGGACATGATTTTCCTTCAAATCCATGGGACCAGCTTTGGGGAGCTATTATGGCTGTATTCGATAGCTGGAATAATCCAAGAGCAAACTATTACCGGGCATTAAACCAGATACCTGAAGAGTGGGGAACAGCAGTTAATGTGCAGGCCATGGTATTTGGGAATATGGGTGAATCGTCAGCTACCGGAGTTGCATTTACCCGTAATGCCGGAACAGGTGAAGATATCTTTAACGGAGAATATTTGGTGAATGCACAGGGAGAAGATGTAGTTGCTGGTGTTCGTACACCACAGGAAATCACCTTTGAAGGTTCAAAACGTTGGGCTAAATTAGCCGGAGTTTCCCAAGAGGACAGAAAAGTTAAATTTCCTTCGTTAGAAGAGGTAATGCCTGAGATTTATAAAGAGCTGGACGAGATACAACAAAAGCTGGAAGATCATTATAAAGATATGCAAGACCTTGAGTTTACCATCCAGGAAGGTAAACTTTGGTTACTACAGACCCGAAATGGTAAGCGTACCGCTGCTGCCATGGTAAAAATTGCAATGGACCTTGTAAAACAAGGTGTTATTGATGAAAAAACAGCCATTCTAAGAATGGAACCTAACAAATTAGATGAATTGTTACATCCTGTTTTCTCAGAAGAAGGATTAAAAGGGGCTAACACCATTGCTAAAGGATTACCCGCATCACCGGGTGCCGCTACCGGACAGATTGTTTTCTTTGCTGATGAAGCGGAAAAATACGAGCAATCGATCCTGGTTCGTATAGAAACATCTCCCGAGGATCTTGAAGGAATGAATATCGCACGCGGAATTTTAACCGCCCGCGGGGGTATGACATCTCACGCAGCTGTTGTTGCCCGTGGTATGGGTAAATGTTGTGTTTCAGGAGCCGGGAATATTTCTATCAATTACAAAACCAGGGTAATGACAATTGATGGTAAAGAATTTAAAGAGGGCGACTGGATCTCATTAAATGGCTCTACTGGTGAAGTATATGAAGGTAAAATTAAAACCAAAAATCCTGATTTAAGTGGTGACTTTGGTGCTATTATGGAAATGGCTGACAAATTCAGGACAATGGATGTTCGAACCAATGCCGATACACCGAATGATGCTAAAACTGCCTATAATTTTGGAGCTCATGGTATCGGATTATGCCGTACAGAGCATATGTTCTTCGAAGGTTCCAGAATTAAAGCTATGCGCGAAATGATCCTGGCTGAAAATGAAACAGACAGAAGAAAAGCACTGGAAAAATTATTGCCTTACCAACGTGAAGATTTTGAAGGTATCTTAGAAGCTATGGCTGGTTA
>CAZWPU010000328.1:0-1987 GCA_964635605.1 uncultured Bacteroidales bacterium
TATTTTATCTAAATAATTCACGCTACAAGTATATTAAAATTTATGGTATTCCTTAGTCTTTACATCAAGAATTTACTTTAATATTTGAAGAAAATCATCTTCATTAATGATTTGAATATTTAATTTATTTGCTTTTTCCAGTTTTTTAGGTCCTATATTTTCACCGGCAAGGAGATAGTTTGTATTTGATGATATTGAACTTGTATTTTTACCACCGTTGCTTTCAATCATTTCCTTCAGTTCATTTCTTGAATGATTTTTAAAGGTTCCAGAAATAACAATATTGAGTCCTTTTAATTTATCGGTTTGTGTGCCTGTCAAATTATCCTTAGTTAATTGCACTCCTGCATTTTTTAATTTATCAATAATCTTAATATTTCGTTTATCTTTAAAATAGTCGATAATACTTTGAGCAATGCGTTCACCAATTTCGTCAATAGCAATTAAATCATCGAATGATGCATTCATAAGCTCATCAATTGATGGGTAATTAGCTGCTATGGTTTTTGCAACGGTTTCACCAACATATCTTATTCCAAGTGCATAAAGTACTCTTTGAAAAGGTACTGTTTTTGATTCTTCGATACTTTGCAATAAATTTTTCGCCGATTTTTCGCCAAAACGTTCTAAAGATAAAATATCTTCTTTTGTAAGATAGTATAAATCGGCACTATCGGAGATTAATCCTTTATTAAATAGGGCTTCAATGGTTGCTTCAGCACCACCAATATTCATGGCTTTTCGGCTTACAAAATGCTCTATTCTCCCTTTTATTTGTGGCGGACATCCAGCGGTATTAGGACAATAATGTTTTGCTTCGCCTTCAATTCTTATTAAATCACTCCCACATTCAGGACATTTTTTTATAAAATCAATTTCTTTACTTCCTGTCTTTCTTTTTCTTTTATCAACTCCAACAATTTTGGGTATTATATCACCACCTTTCTCTACAAAAACGGTATCATTTTCATGAATATCAAGAAGTTTAATTTGGTCGGAATTGTGTAACGAAGCCCGTTTTACCGTTGTGCCAGCCAATAAAACTGGCTCGAGGTTTGCCACTGGAGTAATTGCTCCGGTACGTCCTACCTGGTATTGAATAGAAAGTAATTTTGTGGTGGCTTGTTCTGCTTTAAATTTATAGGCAATAGCCCAGCGGGGCGATTTTGCTGTATATCCAAGCTTCTCTTGTTGTTGGTAATTGTTTACTTTAATTACTACCCCATCGGTACCGAAGGGTAGTTTATGTCGTTCTTTATCCCAGTAATTAATATATTCAAAAATTTCATCTATTCCTTTACAAATTTTAATATGTTCGGAAACTTTGAATCCCCATTCACGGGCTTTGGTTAAATTTTCATAGTGTGTATTAAAAGGTAAGTAATTACCTAAAATCGAATATAAAAAACAGTCTAACGGCCTTTTAGCTACAGTTGCTGATTTTTGTAATTTTAAAGTCCCTGCAGCAGCATTTCTTGGGTTAGCAAATGGTGGCTCATTATTTTTTATACGTTCGTTATTAATTTTCTCAAATCCTTTATGAGGTAATAAGATTTCACCACGGATTTCAAATTCTTCGGGAAAGTCATTCCCTGATAATTTTAAAGGAATGCTGCGAATGGTTTTTACATTGTTAGTAACATCATCGCCTTTAACTCCATCGCCGCGAGTAACTGCCTGTTTTAAAACACCTTTGATATATGATAACCCGATGGCTACTCCATCAAATTTTAATTCGCAGGTAAATTCTGTTTCTTCTCTATTAAGTCCTTTTTGTACTCGTTGGATAAAATCGGTAACTTCCTCAGGTGAATAAGTATTCCCCAACGACAACATTGGATATTTGTGTGATAACTGCTTAAATTCGAGTGTAGTATCATTTCCTACACGTTGGGTAGGAGAGTTTGCATCAAAAAATTGTGGATTATTTTCTTCAAGTTCATTTAATTCTTTTAATAAATTATCGTATTCAAAATCGCTGATCTCC
>CAZWPU010000329.1:0-1972 GCA_964635605.1 uncultured Bacteroidales bacterium
CCTTTACATCTTTCAATGTCAACTACAATTGCTCCTTTTACTTTTGCCATTATTAAATATATTTTTAGTTATAATTTTTACTTTGAATCTATTCAAAGATAGAAATTTTTACTCAATTTACCGAGCTAAAGCCTTTATATCTATACTGTTATTCAGCAGATTTAATAAAGGTTTCCGGTTATTCTGTCTATATCAACAATTTAAATACCTTAAAAAAATAAAATTTATTTTAATAATGATGTTCATTAAAAACTTTTAATCGATATTCAAGATCTTTAAATTGCTCTCTTTGTATCTGTGATACACAAGCCCGTAACCCTTCGGTTCGTTCACTTCCGGTTGTAGACAGGGCTATAGCACTAATACCATAATATAACAACTTTTCTAACAACTCGTCTCCTATCATTCCAGGATATGAAATGGTAAAATAAAAACCGTCTGCTAAGGGTTGATCCTCATCTTTATCATAAACAATATTAAATCCATTATCTGTAAAAAGTTTTTTCATTATTTTTGCCCGCTCACCATACTCTTTCACCCTTTCAACAAAATTAAACTCACCATCATTCGCTGCTTTCAGCATGGCTGCCAATCCATATTGAGCCGAATGACTGGTACCAGATGATAAAGAATATAATGCTCCATAAATCATGGAATAGCCAAACCCGTCGGTTTTGTAAAATCGTTTAAGATCCGGAAACTTTCGTTCAAATAACTCATCAGATATTATCATCATGCCAATACGCTGTCCGGCATAACTAAATGACTTAGAACTGGAAATTAATAAAATATAGTTCTTAGTATAATTTGCTACAGTAGACTGATATGGGGGTACTCCGGGTTTAGATAAATCTTTACGGAAGTCCATGGCAAAATATGCCAAGTCTTCCATCACCACAACATCATACTTATTGGCAAGCTCACCAATTATTTGTAATTCTTTTTCGGTAAAGCAAATCCATGATGGGTTATTTGGATTTGAATAGAGAATAGTAGATATATTCCCTTTTTTAAGGTACGATTCAAGTTTATCTTTTAATTTATCACCCCTATAATTATAAACATCGAAAGTTTCATATTTAAAACCAAGTAGGTGATGTTGTTGTTTTTGAACAGGAAATCCAGGATCTATAAACAAAGTAGTGTCTTTTTGCACATCCCGGCGACAAGAAACCAAGAATGAAGCAAACGAACCCTGCATAGAACCTACGGTAGGGATACAGTTGCGTTCATTAACCGTAAGATTTAAAAAATTTTTCACAAATCGGGAGATTTCCTTTTTTAGAATACTAGCTCCTTCAATCATGGGATATTTTGAAGCTACACCCTTTCTTAATGCTTCAATCTCTCCTTCAATACCGGCTTGTGCAGGTTCTAAGCCGGGAACACCCATTTCCATACGGATATATTTCTCTCCGGTTTCTTTCTCAATTTCATTGACTAACCGAACTAACTCCCGAATAGAAGCTAATCCAATATTTCCCAATCCACTTTCTTCAATTTTATTTTTAACTACCTCGTAATCAATTGGGGTATGCTTTATTAATGGCTTATTCATAAGTTATTTTTTAAAATCTTATTATTATAATAAAGTAATTAGTATCTAAAAAAATTAAATATAGGCAGCAAATAATGTTACCAAAATACTTGACTATTTACTATAACCTTAAACTCTATTTGAATTCAGATTGAATACTTTTTACCCAACCATTTACTCTTTGGGCGGTAAGCTCTGGCTCAAAATCTTCATTAACGGGTAGTCCAATAAATTTACCATCGTATAATGCTTTTGATTCACGAAAATCGTATCCATCGGTATCAACTTTACCAATTACCTGAGCTCCTTTAGGCAAAATGATTTCAGCTATAATGCCCAATGCGTCAACAAAATGCAAATCGTAAGTAACCTGGTCGCCTAAACCAAACATGGCAATTTTTTTATTGCTATAATCAATTTTCTCTAATTCAGGCA
>CAZWPU010000330.1:0-1969 GCA_964635605.1 uncultured Bacteroidales bacterium
CTCCATCAACAATCTGTTTTCCTAATCCATAAGCAATATTTGCAATTCCTTCTTCAGACTTTTCCGGTTCGATAGGATAAAAATTGATAGATCGACCTACACCTGATATGGTAGGATAAAAACGATTACCAAATTGAGTACCACAAACTTCCTGTAATATGATACCCATTTTTTCTTCATCAATAACATTTGAGGTTGCAGCCATATAGGCCTTGCTACTCTTATAATAAACGGAGGCATAAACGCATTTAATAGCATCCGAAAGCATTTTAATCATTAAGGTGCTGTTTGAAGTTTTCGGAATCATATAGGTTGAGTATATTCCTGCAAAAGGCTGATAATGTGAATCCTCCAACTTAGATGACGATCTGATGGCTACCGGATTTTGGATCACAGAAATAAAAGCATACAAATCCTGATAAACTCTGCTTGGCAACTTAGCATTTACAAAGTGTTCCAATATTTTTTCATCCGACTGATCAGACATGGCAATCTTATAAAGATTGTTATCTTCCATATATTCATCAAAAATATCTGTACTTAGCACTACTGTTCTTGGGATAGTAACAATAACTCCCTTAAATTTATTGAATATCTGATTCTTTTTAATGATTGAATTCACAAAAGCCAACCCCCGGGCTTTTCCTCCAATCGATCCATCGCCAATACGAGAAAATATAAGATATTCGTCAAAACTATTTTTATCAAATTTAGCAATTACCCCCCGCCCCTTGCTCATCCGATAGCTTGATATAGCTCGGTAGATATAAGTTCGCGCATCTTTAAGGCTTTTAAAATCTTCAAGCGATAAAAATTTAAATAATTGAGCAATAGGAAAAACAGCTCGAGCATTCAGCCATTTAGACAAATCATTTCTGCTGGCATGGTATTCCAACGATTTATCGGGAATAGTAAGTAACAGATTTTGTAAGGATTGTAAATCGGATGCACGCCCAATGGGTTTTAAGGTATCAGGATCACGGAATATAAACTCACCAAATGCAAATTGTTTTATGATATAATTTCGCAGTTCAATGGACAATGTTTTAGAATATTTATGGATAAATCCCACCCCCAGTTCATCGGCATATTTTTTATTATCCATATCTGATGATTGAAGCAACAAAGGCATAAATTCATCATCTTCTTTCACTTTTTTACATAACTTTATTCCTGCTAATTTATCCTTAACACCATTTCGTGGATAAGTTATATCAGAAATAATTCCCAACATATTGTACTTATACTTTTCATAAATTCCTAAAGCCTGTTCGTAGTTAGTAGCCAAAAGAATTTTCGGGCGTCCTCTCATACGTAACATACGTTGATGCTCGTTTAGCGCCTCGCGCATATATTCTTTCGATTGTTTAAAAATTATTTTATAGATATTAGGCAAGTAACTTGAGATGTAACGAATTGAGTCTTCAATTAAAAGAATCGTTTGCACTCCAACCACTTCAACATCGTGTTGAACATTCATCCTGTCCTCAATCAATTTTATAATAGCTAATAATATATCAGCATTCCCCAACCAACAAAACACATAATCGATAGCGCTCAAATCTTCTTTTTCCAAGCGCATGGTAACCTCTCTGGAAAAATGAGTAAGTACAACAATAGGGATATTAGGATATAAAGATTTAATTTCTTTAGCAAAACTAAACGTATCATTATTACCTATTCGAAGCATCGTTATAACCAAGTCAATGTTATCGGTTCTAAGAATCTCAAATGCCTGTTCCGGAGAGTTTGCTAAAATAAAAATGGGCGGATACCTCAAATTTAATGCTACATATTCATTAAATATCTGTTCATCGATACGACCATCTTCTTCGAGCATAAAAGAATCATAGTTACTGGCGATTAACAACACCTTATGAATTCTGCGCTGCATTAGAAGATTAAAAGAAGTATCGTTAAAATCTATTTTTAAATTATCTTGTTGGTTGGTATAAAAACTCATAGTAAA
>CAZWPU010000331.1:0-1964 GCA_964635605.1 uncultured Bacteroidales bacterium
TTATTTTTCCTGATTTTATCAATCATGGTATGGTATGCTGTAGAAAACAAATAAGGTTTTACCTTTTCAAACGACACATCGGCTGCTCTTACCCACAATTTCTCAAAAGTATCCTGCACGATATCTTTTGCTTCATCGGTTTGATTAATATTCTTTAAGATAAACCGATATATAGCATCAGAATATAAGTCTACACTTTTATTGTATTGCTCTACAGTCATTCCATCTTTACTCTAATTCGTTAGTAAGACGTTTAAGGATATAAAAAGTTACAAGGAATAAAATTTTATCCCAAAAAAATTAAATTATTACCTTTATATTTTAAATATAAAAAACTCTATGTCATGAAAAAAATATTCGCTGTTGTCTTTATTCTTTCTCTCTTTTCCCTATCATGTAACACGCCAAAAGAGCCGCAAAACACGCAGGATCATTTAATCATGTCGGTTTTATGGTATCAGAAATCGGCAGAGATGAAAGCATTGTATTATCAAAGTTTTAACTGGGCAAAATACCGGATTGAAGAAGAATTAGCAAAACAATCATCAGAAAATAAAAAAGCGGTTATTGTTGATATTGATGAAACCATGCTTGATAACAGCCCGTTTGAGGCGAATTGTGTTCACACAGGAAGTGGGTATACCACAGAACGATGGATGGATTGGACCACAAAAGCTTCTGCAAAAGCCTTACCGGGAGCTGTTGAGTTTTCTCATTTTGCTCAATCAAAAAATGTTGAAGTTTTTTATATCTCGAATCGTAACGTAGATGAGTTTGATGTTACCCTTAAAAATTTACAAAAAGAAAATTTCGCTTTTGCCGATAGCATGCATCTGCTTCTAAAAACAAATACCAGCAGTAAAAAATTCCGTCGGCAAATCGTAGCGAATGATTACGAAATCATTCTTTTAATTGGGGACAACCTGGGAGATTTTTCTGAAATTTTCGAAGACCGCTCAAATAACTTCGGATTTAACGTGGTAAATAAAAACAAAGACTTCTTTGGAGAAAAGTTTATTGTATTACCAAATCCGATGTATGGTGCCTGGGAAAAACCTATTTTAGAATCTGAAAAACCATTATCTGACAAAGAAAAAATTAAGCTTCGAAAAAAAGCTTTAACCGGATACAAATAAATCCTTATTTACAAGGTTGTTAAATGTGTTTACTTAAAACCTCGATTAATGTTTCTTTTTTAAACGGCTTGGCAATATAATCGTCACAACCTTCTTTAAGGCTGTGTTCTTTTTCACCTGATAGCGCATAAGCCGTTTGTGCAATGACAGGAACAGTTTGGTTATATGCCTTTATTAGTTTTGTAACTTCGTAACCATTAATTCCAGGTAACTGAATGTCCATTAGTACCAAATCGAAATGTTTTGTTTCTTTAAAAATATCAATGGCTTCTTTCCCTGATTTAGCCCAAAACACCTGGATTTTTGTAGACTTTAAATAATTTTCTATAAGTAAATAATTAGAGGGTGTGTCCTCTACCACCAGAATTACTTTATTCCTCCAATCAACTTCAACTTTGGTTTTCGGAACATGTAAAAGGTTGGTTTCTTTACTATCAAGGACTTTGTAGGGTAAAGTAAAATAAAACTCTGATCCTTTATTTATTTCCGATTGAACGCCAATATTTCCTCCTAACATTTGAATCAACTTTTTTGAAATGGCTAAACCTAATCCGGTGCCTTTATATGTTTTTTTTCGTTTATCGTCGAGTTTACTGAAGCGGTTAAAAATATATTCCTGACTTTCTTCTGGAATACCAATCCCTGTATCTTTAACAAAGATTTTTAGCAGTTTCCTTCCTCCAGAAGCAATTTGTATGTACCCGCAAATAATTTCTCCTTCATCTGTAAATTTTATTGCATTACTTATTAAGTTATTCATAACCTGCTTAAATCGGGACTTATCTGTATAAATAGCAATCTTACCAGGCGTTTCTGCATCATCTGTTT
>CAZWPU010000332.1:0-1959 GCA_964635605.1 uncultured Bacteroidales bacterium
AATGGTGATATATGCCATAAAACGCAAACAAAAAGACAAAACTGATTTTAATATAAAAACTAATCCCGAAAAATATAAAAAAATAAAAGAAGAGGGGATTTACAACGCATATAAACAAGGAAACGAAAAATAACTATGAATACACTAAAATTTAAAACCAACTTAAAATGTGAAGGTTGTAAAAATGCTGTAAGGCCTTTTTTAAATCAAATAGAAGCTATAAATTCGTGGAATGTTGATTTATCGCACAATGACAAAATATTAACCGTTGAAGCAAATACGATAAGTGATGATGAAATCGCTGCACAAGTCAAGGAAGCATTTAACCAGGCTGGATATATTGCCGAAAAAATATAGATAGTAATTCATGAGCATCAAAAAAGAAACATACCCGGTTAAAGGAATGAGTTGTGCATCATGTGCACAAAGTGTGGGGAGTATACTTTCATCCTTAGAAGGTATAAAACAGGCCAATGTTAATTATGCCAATGCAAGTGTTTTGGTCGAATTTGACGAAAATACTGTTTCTCCCTCCGAAATGGGAAAAGTGGTGAATGACATTGGCTATAAACTGATTATTGATAATACTACGGAAAATATTTCTGAACTGGAGGCAAAAGAAAAGTTAAAACTAAAAAAAACAAAACAGCGGGCTTTTTATTCTATTGCTTTTGCTATTCCGGTATTTATGATTGCCATGTTTTTTCCAAAAATCCCTTTTGCCAACTGGATAATGATGGTTTTAACCCTACCAGTAATTGTTTGGTTTGGACGTGAATTTTTTATTATTGCATGGAAACAAGCCAAAAACAAATCTACCAACATGGATACATTGGTGGCTTTGGGTACCGGGGCTGCATTTCTGTTCAGCATCTTTAACACCATTTTCCCGGAATACTTACTATCCAAAAGATTACAACCACATGTATATTTCGAGGCGGCAACGGTAATTATATCCCTAATTTTATTGGGTCGCTATTTTGAAGCAAAAGCAAAATCAAGAACCTCTGATTCCATTAAAAAATTAATGGGATTGAAAGTAAAAACTGCACGTGTTTTACGAAACCATAAAGAAAGTGAAATACCCATTGATGAAGTTCAAAAAGGAGATATTCTTATCATTCGTCCTGGAGAAAAAATACCGGTTGATGGTGTGGTAACTGACGGGGAATCGTATATTGACGAAAGCATGATTACCGGAGAATCCATCCCTGCTGAAAAAACAAAAGGGGACAAAGTCATTGGTGCTACCATCAATAAAACAGGCAGTTTTACCATGAAAGTAAAAAAAGTTGGCAAAGACACCATGCTTTCACAGATTATTGAAATGGTAAAAAATGCCCAGGGTAGTAAAGCGCCTGTGCAGAAAACAGCCGATAAAATTGCTTCAATTTTTGTTCCGGTAGTAATTCTTATTGCCATTACCAGTAGTTTAATTTGGTATTTTGCAGGGCCAGAGCCAAAATCAACCTTTGCCTTTGTAACGCTTGTTACCGTATTAATTATTGCCTGCCCATGTGCACTTGGTCTGGCTACTCCCACCGCTTTAATGGTTGGAATCGGCAAAGGCGCCGAAAATGGTATTTTAATCAAAAATGCCCAGACCCTTGAGTTTGCAAAAAAAATTAACGTTGTCGTTGTCGATAAAACAGGAACAATAACCAAAGGAGAACCCGAAGTAAATGAGATTTTATGGCTTAAAAGCGATATAAAACGCGACCAGGTCCTTGAGGATATTTTAGCCATTGAAAAAAAATCGGAGCATCCACTAGCCGGTTCCATCGTTAATTATCTTAATCATCTTTCCAATAGCAGCCTGAATGTGGTAAAATTTAACAGCCAAACAGGGTTTGGAGTTTCTGCCACCTTAAACGAAAATGAATATTTAATCGGCAATTACCAGCTGATGAAAAAAAACAATATTGATATCGAAAACGAACATCAATATTTTAATCAATA
>CAZWPU010000333.1:0-1957 GCA_964635605.1 uncultured Bacteroidales bacterium
GCATTTAATCCCGGACAATCCCCTCCTGCTGTTGCAACTAAAACTCTTTTCATTAGCATTAAATTTTTTAGTGATTAATAATTTTTTTATTTGATAAGAAAAATATATTGTCTCCCTTAATAAGTCAGCTTTTCGCGTATAAATATTGCTTAATTTTTGTATCTTTAAAAATTAAAAACAAGAAGTTGTAAATGTAACAAAAACCACTGATATATCACAATTTAATTATTTATATATTGTAAAAATTCAAATAAATTTAACATGAAAACAAAATCATTACACTTTATGCGTAAAATACTGGCTATGTTACTCTTGATCCTTATTGGATTTTACGGATGTAATAATAAAAAAAACCAGGAGGAAAAGAATATTAATTATCAAAAAGTTAAACATCCTGAATGGAGTAAAAATGCCAGTATTTATGAAGTTAATATCCGGCAATATACTCCCGAAGGAACCTTTAATGCTTTTGCCGAACATTTGCCCAGATTACAAGAGATGGGAGTAGATATTTTATGGCTAATGCCCATACATCCCATTGGAGAAAAAAATCGAAAAGGTTCGATGGGGAGTTATTATTCGGTAAAAGATTATTTGGGCATAAATCCGGAGTTCGGTACCGAAGAGGATTTTAAAAATTTAGTAGACCAGATTCACGAATCAGGCATGTATGTTATTATCGACTGGGTAGCAAACCATACAGCATGGGATAACCAACTTATTTTTGATCATCCTGAATGGTATACCAAAAATGAAGAAGGAGAGATTATTGCACCTGTCGAAGATTGGACCGATGTAGCTGATTTAAACTACGATATTCCGGAAGTTCGAAATTATATGACCGATGCATTAATTTATTGGGTTAAAGATTTCAATATCGATGGATACCGATGTGATGTAGCCGGAATGGTTCCTACCGATTTTTGGAATAATGTCCGTTACGAACTCGATAAGATAAAACCAGTATTTATGCTAGCTGAAGCTAATGAACCAGAACTACACGAATACGCTTTTGATATGACTTATGCCTGGGACATCCATTTTCTCTTTAATGAAATCGCACAGGGCAAAAAAAACTTGGAAAATTTGGTCAATCAATTGGAAAAAGAAAAAACAAAATACAATACGTCCGATTATCGAATGATATTTACCAGCAACCATGATGAAAATTCGTGGAAAGGAACAGTGTACGAAAGATTAGGAGAGGCAACAGAAACGTTTGCTGTACTTTCAGCTACGCTCCCGGGAATGCCTTTAATCTACAACGGACAGGAAGCGTGTATGAATAAACAATTGAGATTTTTTGAAAAAGATACTATCCAATGGAATAAAAAATGCTCAATGGATGAATTGTACAAAACCTTGCTAACCTTAAAAGAAAAGAATAAAGCTTTATGGAATGGAGCGTTTGGAGGAACCCTGAAAAGAATAGCAACCTCAGCAGACGATCATATTTTAGCTTTCTCGCGAAAAAAAGATGATTGTCAGGTTATTACCATTTTCAATTTGTCTGATCAAGAAGTTGAATTTGAATTTTCTTTGGATATTGAAAACGATCAATTATTTGAGGTTTTTACTGAGGAGCATATTACAACCCAATACAAAATGCAACCCTGGGATTATAAAATTTTCAGCAATAAATAAGTGTTATAAAAAAACATCCGATGTTATAAGTAATATCGGATGTTTTTTTTAACCAAACCAATTAATACTATTCTTCTATCAAAACCACTGTATTTTTAGATTGTTTAGCTTCCAAAAGAGCTTCTTCGGCACGTTGCTTTATTTGCTCAGGCGTATCATCTTTAATTGAAGTGGTAATTCCCATACTAATAGTAAGATGAATAAGCTTATCATCAATTTGAAACGGATGGTAAGCAATAACCCGACGGATTCGGTTTCCAATTTCCTGGGCTTGTTCAATACCGATATTACTAAATATTAAAGCAAACTCATC
>CAZWPU010000334.1:0-1956 GCA_964635605.1 uncultured Bacteroidales bacterium
GTACCAATTTTTAAATCAAGCTTTTCAGCAATTTCTTTATACTTATAACCCGACAAAAACAAATTAAATGGTTCTTTAAATTCGTTGGGTAAACTTTCAATCTGTTTAGTTATTTCATAAGTTGTAAACTCAGTATCGGGCCTGGCCGGCGATTGCTCTTTAGTTAAGTTCAAAAAATACAAATTTTTGGTGGTATCGTTATGTGTATTTTCTTTTTGTTGTTTACGATAATTATTAATAAAGGTATTTTTCATTATCGTAAAAGTCCACGCTTTTAAATTTGTATATCCTTCAAATTTATCCCTATGCGATAGAGCTTTAAAATAGGTTTCTTGTAAAAGATCCTGAGCTTCTTCTCTGTTAGAAGTTAAACTCATGGCAAATCTTGAAAGTTTATTCTCTAAACTTATTAACTGATGATTAAATTCTAGTGCTGTCATAGTTGTACATTTTATAAATTTTCTTAAACAAATATACAACATAAAATAGCATATATCCAAATATTTATATGTCTATAAATTACAAATAACACATATTTCTAAATAAGATTTAGTGCTAAAACCCTTATTGTTTAAGACAAAAATATCTTTTTATATTCTACATTCTAAACTACATTTTTTGTCATTTTCATGTTTAATGTTTTATTTACATTGATTATCAATAGTTGAACAAAAAAATCCTGCTTAAGCCTAAGCAGGATAAACTATTTAGAATTATTCTAAGAATTAAATCATACTTTTCAACGTCTCACTAAAATCATGTGGAGACATAATCTTTATCACATTTGATAAGGATTGCTTAAGAATCTGGTCGATTTGTTGTCCGGTAACTAATATTTTCTGCAAAGGAAATGCTTTGGATAAATTCTTCAAATATTTTACTGTCTCATCTTTTGAAAGTAATGCGGTGATGGTTGTAAAAAAATAATCAGGATTCACCATTTTACTTGTTTCCACAACATCATCAAACGGAACCGAGGTACCCAGATAGTATACAATTTGTCCTGATTTACGAATCAAGTAATTATAAAATAAAAGTCCTAATTCGTGATATTCGCCTTCCGGAAGAAACAAAATAAATTTTTTCGCTTTTTGGTTATCTGTTACCATTATATTATCTATGGCAACCATTAATTTTTGCCTGAATAAGTTAGAAACAAAATGTTCATGAGCAGGATTAATGGCTCCTGTTTGCCACAGAATACCAATCCTTTCAAAAAATGGAAAAATTATTTTTATCACAGCATTTTCAAATCCTTCGTGCATGATATAGCGCGATAAAATACGGTCAAACTTAACCTCATCCATATCGACCATGGCAATTACCAGCTGTTCAATATTGTGTGCAGCATCTCCGGAATCCGATGCCATATTTACAACCCTCTCGGCCAAATCCTCGTCCGAAAGCTTTGCAATTTTAGATATTCTAATACCCTGACGATTTAAAATGGCAATATTAAGCAGCCGCTTTAAATCTTTATCGCAATAATACCTTATATTCGTTTCGGTTCTCGAAGGAACAATAAAATTGTAGCGTTTTTCCCAAATCCGAATGGTATGCGCTTTAATGCCCGATAAATTTTCTAACTCTTTTATTGAATAACTTGTCATAAGATGTTTGTTACTTAATGTATTCTGACTTTTAAAACAAAATTGGTTCTTAAAGGTTCAAAAAATCGCTATTTTTATGATCGTAGAAGTAAACCTTTAAAAATCCTGAACAAATTAAACAGAGTTTTGTTTATTATCCAAAACTTTCATTAAAAAATATACTCATGGAATTTTTCCACATTTACTTTCAAGCCTTTGCTATTATTTTGGTCTTAATGATTTTTGCATGGATAATTAGCATAAACATTACTAATGCAAGCATTGTTGACAGTTTTTGGGGATTAGGATTCGTTGTTGTAAGCATCTTCTATTTTCTTCAAACAAATCAATCTTCTTTAGTAAACAA
>CAZWPU010000335.1:0-1955 GCA_964635605.1 uncultured Bacteroidales bacterium
TTGGGAGGTTTAGTATTTCATATCGATGATGATGCCTTTGAAATGTTAAACACCTATTTAATAGCCATCGAGAAGCAATTTAACAGCGAAGCGGAACGCAAAGATATTATGGCTGATATTGAAACACGCATTGCTGAACTTTTTACCGAAATGTTAGGTGAAAAAAGAGATGTAATCAGGAACGAAGAGGTATTAAAGGTGATTGAAATATTAGGCCAACCGGAAGATTTTATGGAAGAAGAAACATCACCTCCCGGATCATCTCAAAAGAAAAGCGCAACCTACCAGGCGACCAAAAGATTGTACCGTGATCCGGACAACCGGGTACTTGGAGGAGTCTGTGGCGGATTAGGAGCCTATTTCAATATCGATCCAATTGTATTTCGGATCCTCTTTATTTTGATTTTTTTCGGCATGGGCTCAGGATTAATCATCTACATTATTCTGTGGATTGCCATTCCGGAAGCACTAACAACAGCCCAAAAGCTGGAAATGCGTGGTGAACCCATCACCATTGAAAATATTAAAAAAGCAGTTCGCGAAGAATTTGAAAATGTACGCAAAAACATGAAATTCTGATGTTTTCATTCATCATGAAAAATATTTAACTAAACCTTGAAACAATGAATCTCGAAAATACCAAAGCTCAAATGAAAAAAGGCGTGTTAGAATTTTGTATTCTTTCCATTCTGTCGAAACAGGATTATTACGCCTCCGATATCATCAAAGCGTTAAAAGAAGCTAAAATGATTGTGGTTGAAGGAACATTATATCCACTGCTTACCCGGCAAAAAAATGCCGGTTTATTAAGCTATCGTTGGGAAGAATCGACCCAGGGACCTCCACGGAAATATTACACGCTAACCGATAAGGGAAAAATCTATTTAGAAGAGTTAAAAAAATCGTGGGAGGAGCTCGTTGAAGCAGTAAACTCAATTAATAATCAATAAAAACCGATAAAGGATTATGAAAAAAACAGTTAAAATAAATATCGGCGGAGTAATTTTTCATTTAGATGAAGACGCATATCAAATGCTTCAGCAATATTTAACAGCCATTAACACCCACTTTGCCTCAAGCGACGAAGGAAAGGAAATTATTGCCGACATTGAAAACCGAATTGCTGAAATTTTACAAAGTAAAACAACGGAACAAAAACAAGTAATAACCCAAAAAGATATTGAAGAGATTATCGAAATTATGGGTCGTCCCGAAGATATTGCCGACGAATCGGGCGAAGAAAAAGAAGAACACTACAAGGCTTCCAAAAGGCTTTATCGCGATCCGGAACATCGCATTTTGGGTGGTGTTTGTTCCGGTATAGCCACCTACCTGAATATCGATCCGCTCATTATCCGGTTGTTATTTTTGGTTTTAATCTTTGCTTACGGTGTAATAGGAATTATATATATTGTGTTATGGGCATTGTTGCCAGCCGCTCATTCTACAGCCCAAAAAATAGAAATGCGCGGAGAAAGTTTTAAGATATCCGATATTGAAAAAAATGTGCGTAATGAGTACGAAAATGTAAAAGATAATCTTAAGAGCATTAAAAACACGCAAGATTATAATCGTACACGTAGCTTTTTTAATGGTTTATTTTCTGCCCTTGGCGTTTTTCTCCAGTTTATTTTTAAATTTTTTGCTGTGGTGCTGGGCTTAGCGATGATTATTGCCGGGGTAGGCTTTCTCATTGGGCTAACAGGAACACTTATTATCGGAGAACCCTTTATGCCCTGGAACCATGGTTTTATGGATAATCAACTCATTATTTCCGACATGATCCATTCGTTTACCGATCCTAATACGATATGGATATTAGCCATAAGCGCTATTCTGGTTGTTTTCATTCCTCTATTTGCCCTTGTTTATGGAGGATTTAAACTTTTATTGGGCATCCGGCCCAACGACAAGGCTTTTGCTGCAGTAGGTTTTACCGCATGGATTATCAGTAT
>CAZWPU010000336.1:0-1952 GCA_964635605.1 uncultured Bacteroidales bacterium
TCAAATTCTTAAATAAAGTGCTTGATGCCGGAGTTAGGGTATTAAAAATTGAAGGCCGTGCTCGTCCGCCAGAATATGTTAAAACCGTTAGCCAATGTTATAACGAAGCAATTGAAGCGTATTTAGACGGAACCTATAACGAAGAAAAAATAAAAAAATGGCAAGAGCTATTATCCACCGTTTTTAACCGCGGATTTTGGGATGGTTATTACCTGGGACAACGGCTGGGAGAATGGAGCCACAAATACGGGTCGCGTGCTACCAAACGCAAAATTTACGTTGGAAAAGGAACCAACTATTTTACCAAAATAAAAGTGGCAGAATTTTTAATTGAAACCAATCAGGTTTCGGTAGGCGATGAAATACTTGTTACAGGTCCTACTACCGGTGTTCTGCAAACTACAGTTAAAGAAATTCGAGTTGATCATAAAAGCCGGGATAAAGCAGTGAAAGGGGATAAGTGTTCTATTCCAATCGATCAGATAATTCGAAGATCAGATAAATTATATAAAATTGTTGATGCTAAGGAAGTAAAGCAACAGTAATAATTAAAGTTTCTATTCTAAATTATTATGAATAAAAACTTTTAAACCATTCTATGGCCTCTTCTTCAGAATTGAATAATTTTAATGGTAATCCAAATTTGTTGGTAACTTTAATAATCATATTCAGATAATATTTCTTAAAAATGTTCCCGTCAAAAATGGATGCTGCTCTCTTTAACCCGGCGTCTATAGCTTTTGGCAACATTTCGTTTTCAAACCATTTACGGTTTTCAGGCGATACCACTCCCTGGTTTTTAATATCGGATAAAAAGTTGTCGACAGGATGCTTTTTGCTATACTCAAGAAGGGTCATAAAAGCATACTGGTACTCTTCGGTGGTAGTTTTTCTTTTCCATACAATTTTTCCAATTCTTAAATCAGGTTGGTAGAAAATTTCTGCATAATCTGTATCAATTATGATTGTTTTCATAAAATAGGCGGTTTAGGTTAAAAGCTTAATGTATTAATAATGGTTATTGAAACAAATCTACAAAAAATTGCTTAAAAATTCCAGCACAAATCATATTCCTGATAAAAAATCGTTTTTATATCCAATTTTTTCTGAAAAACTTTTTTGAAAAGTAAAAAAATATTTAACTTGCACCTTGAAAAACAAACTCTTGTTTATAAATATTTATACTTCAAAATACAATAAATATAAGTAAAACTCTTCCAAAAGCAATTTATCGAAATCAATTATATTATTGTTAAATTTAAACTAACATTTGTGTATAAATGAAATCAAACAAAAATTTTCAGAAATCGAAGAAAAACAAATCTTTTGATAATGAAAGAGAGATGAACGTTAAAAAAGTTACTGGTTCCAAAAAAGAAAAATATTTTAAAAAAGAAATCTATGATGAAATAGAGGAGTTTGAGGACCTTGACTTATATGGGGAAAATAATGATTTTCTCTACGGTGATGAAGAACAGGAGGATGATGAGGAATAAGCTGTCTGCTTATTTTTGTATAAAACAAAAGGGCTGGTAAAATTATCAGCCCTTTTTATATTTATTCGTTCCAGCGAATAATTTTTCCACCCAAAGATGTTTTTAACACTTCCTGTTTTGCTTTTCCATAAACGGTTAATGTTGCACCGGTATTTACTTTAGCATCAATTTTTTGGGCAGCAAAAACGTCTGCATTCCCGCCGGTATTCATTTTTATAAACACCTCGTCGCATTCAAATGTTGTGGCAGACAAAATGCCTCCGGTATTGACATAGGATTCTTGTATCTTCGATTTCCCGGAGATGTCGATATGCCCGCCCTGGTATACTTTTAAATCAACAGCGTTTAAATCAGCTTGTAATTTAATTCTTCCACCACTGGTAGCCGTAGCAATAATTTTGTCGGCTTTAATTCTATCTTTTACGATAATTTCAGCAGCAGCATTCGATGATATTT
>CAZWPU010000337.1:0-1947 GCA_964635605.1 uncultured Bacteroidales bacterium
GGAGCAAAAAGAACAATACGGTTACCGTAAACTTTTTCTTTTAATGCTTTTGCTCCTTGTTTAATTTCTTCAATCAGCTCCGGATCGTCTGCATTAATTAATACGGCTGTTTCCTCTAAATTTAAACGTTCTTTATTTAACGATTTTGCAATAACCTCACGCACTCGCTCCTTGGTAGCCTTTGTATTATTAATATAATCCCAGATTTCCTGAGGATCAATAAAAGGCTTCATGCGTTCATCTTTAATTTTGTATTGTTCAGGATAAAATTTCATAAGCTATTATTTTATAATGATGTATAAATTAAATGTTCGGATTTATTAAATGATTAAAACAAAACTTTCATTTTTAGGTAAAAATTACGTCCGGGTTCGATAGCTATTGCTCCACGGTTGGTTGTCAGATGATTCCGGTAAGCCCGATCGCCAATATTTTCAATACCTCCAAAAAACTGAACTTTAGCAAACTTAAGATTAAATAAAGCAGAATGAATACGAAGGTCAAACCTGGCAAAGCCTTTAGTTTCAGTTTCCCCTTCAGCTATTTTATCCTGATCGGCAAAACCAATCGCAATCAAATCTACTCCACCATGTTTTGGGAAAGTATATTTTAACCCAATTCTCCCATTCATGGGTGGAATCAAAGGCAGGTTGGTATTATTTTTGGTATCCTCACCTCGTACATAAGCACCTGCACCATGAAGAATAAAATTACCGTAAAAATTGTATTGAAAACTTATATCTATCCCATATAGACGCGCTTTATCCACATTGGTATTAATAAAAGCACCAATGGTATCCACTACACCCGTAGTATATGAATAAATAAACTCCCCTTCTTTTTCTACAATCATGTCGGTAAGCCAGTTAGCAAAACCATTGACTTTAAACTGAAATTTTGGTTTCCAGATTCTCCAGCCCAAATCCAGCGAGTAACCTCTTTCAGGATTAAGACCGGGATCGCCCAGACGGACAAAATTTCCTAAATCGATATATTTAAAACTTTCTTCGAGTGATGGAGCCCTGAATGATCTTCCTGCACTTAAGCTCAAATCCATTGCATCGGTTAGTGCATATAAAAATCCTAAATTGGCACTCCACGAAAATTTATACTTCTCATTTTTATCAAATGTTATCCGCTGGTTAGGTGGCGATTCATTGAATACATCATTCATAATGATATAATCAACATCATACCCCTTTTCATTGGCAATACGAATTCCATCCAGCCGCCCTCCCAGCGTTACTTTTAGTCTATCATCGAACAGGTGCTGTTCGTTTTGAAAAAACAAACCGGCACTACCAAAACTAGCATTAGGTATAGGCGTTTCACCACGTACAATATTATTGGTTACTAACACATTCCCAGAACCATCTAATACTTCCATCTGGATAAATTTTTCCCGGTCGGTTTCAAGCTTTCTGCGCCAAATATCAATCCCTGCAATAAAATTATTGTTGTCGCCAAAGCTCCAGTCGCTTTGTATCTGAAGTCCATCAGTAATATGTAATCCGTAAGGGGTAAAATATTGCGGCGTTGTCCGCCGGGTACTATCCGGATTATAACTAACGATATTAGGTTCAACCCTTACATCTCTAACAATAGATTGATGAAAATATTTAACATTCAATAACCTGAATGATTCTGAAATATCCTTAATTTCATAATTAGCAGAAATCATAGAACGTTTGGCATCGGTATATGTAGCTTTCGCTGGTCCGGGAAAAGCTGAACCTCCGGGAATTCCCACATCATATGCATCAAAATAATGAAATTTTAATTTTAATATTTGGTTCTGATTAATCTTATAACCTGCCGATGCAGCGATATTTTTATCGTTAAACTGACTATTAGGAATTGTTCCTTCCGGAGTATTCACATTTTTGGCATTTCGTAATGAACCACTCACACGAGTGTACCATTTTTCTCCTCCGGTATTTAAGGTTA
>CAZWPU010000338.1:0-1939 GCA_964635605.1 uncultured Bacteroidales bacterium
CTTCAATTTTATTCATTAAATAATCAACGGCTTTCATTAATTGCGTATCATACCCCTGAGACATTTTTTTAGAGTCAATCTCTATTTCAATATCAGGATAAACACCAACATTTTCAACAACCCATTCTCCTTTTGCATTATAAATCCTATAATCGGGGGCTGTAAGCCCGCCACCATCAATTAATCGCATAAACATGGATACGCCAACCAATCCTCCCCAGGTTCTCGTGCCGATGACGGGTCCCATTTTATTTAATTTAAATTCATAAGGCAATTCATCACCTCCTGAACCAGCATATCGGTTGGTTAAACAAGCCATATGAGCATCCACAGCAAGCGCAGGTATTGTTTGATCATGTGAATATCGGCGGGTCCAATAACCGTGTGGTTTTTTCTGTAATCGTTGCAAGAAGATCTCAGGATCTAAACCGCCACCATTAAACCTTCCATCCAGGATAATCCCCTCTTTTTTGGTTTGAGAATAAAAATATTTAGGGAAATCGGTAGCAGACCCATTATACGTATCGGGCATGTAAATATATCCAATCTTTCCATTGGATGCTTCCTCTACTACCTTCCGGTTATGTTCCAGCCATGCCATGTATCTTATGCCACTTTCGTTATGTACAGGTTCAACAATAATTTCCTTTGCTCCTGCTAATGATGGCTTTGAATTTATAGTTAAAGTAACTTGTTCTCCGGCCAATCCAATAAAATAGCTATAAATATTTTTTTCAGATGATACCTTTTTCCCATTCACCATCAAAAAATAATCACCTTCAGAAACATTGATTCCCGGCTTAGCTAATGGAGGCCAAATCTCTCTTGACCAATCGGGTTCTTTATATATTTTCCCAAATCGATATAATTTATTTTCAGCATCAATCTTCCAATCCACTCCAAGTTGTCCAACATTCACATAGTCAGAATTTCTTTTAGAATCGCCACCATACACATACGTATGAGATGTATTTAACTCGCCAATTAATTCGCCAATAATAAATCCCACATCCGAACGACAAGATGCTCTTTTAATCAACTTTCCATACTTTTCTTTCATTGCTTCCCAATCCAAACCATGCATGTTCGGTTCGTAAAAATAATCTCTTTCTAAACGCCAGGCTTCGTTAAATATTTGGTTCCACTCTTTTACAGGATTATACCAAAATTCTAAATTACGAAGGTTAACCTTCTCCTCTTTTAAGGAAGCCGTATTTATAATACCTACACTATTGCCTTTTTTATAAACAATGCTATTTCCGTTAAAGGAAAGTTTATAATCATTAACCCCCTTTATTATTTCTTGCTCTTGCTCATCTTTGAAAGAATATTTGTAGAGGTTCATCTCCTGTGGTACTCTGTATTCAAATTTATTAAAATCTCCATTCTCTGCATTAAAATAAAAAAGTGCATTCTCATTCACCGACAACTGCCTGTAATTTCCCCGCTTAAGAGGCAAAGCTTCAACCCTTTCTTGTATATCGTCAAAATCAACGGTGACCAATGGCTGGCTTTGGTTATTACTTTTTGCTTCCTCCCGAACAAAAGGAACGATAGATGGGCCATCTTTCTTTAATGTTAAGGCATAAATGCCGGCAACATCTTTGTAAACCATTTCCCATTCCATATCGCAATAAGTTGGATTAAACCGGCGATTAGAAATAAAAAGCAGATGCTCTCCGTCTTGAGTAAATACCGGCCCAAAATCATGAAACAACCCATTACTCAAACCGTTTACCTGTTTAGTATCCAGAGAATAAAGATAAACCTGATACATATAGCTACTATTCATCTTGCTATATGCAATAAAACGGCTGTCGGGCGACCAGTTGTAATCTGAAATCGGCTTTTTATGAATCGACACATCTACATTTTCATAATTTGCTTTATCCACCTTAACAATATCTTTAGTATTAATATCTAAATAATATAACGTAAG
>CAZWPU010000339.1:0-1934 GCA_964635605.1 uncultured Bacteroidales bacterium
GAGGAGGAAAAGGAGTAAAAACACTGAATATTACGGAGAAAACCGGAAAAATGGTTGCTATTAAAGGAGTAAATGATGATATTGATTTAATGATTATTAATCGTTCTGGAATTACTATTCGAGTGGCAGTGAAAGATATTAGGGTTACCGGACGTGCAACACAGGGTGTAAAACTTATTAATTTACGAAACAGTGATATGATTGCAGCTGTTGCGCAAATTGAAAAAGAAGAAGAAACTGAAGCTTTGGAACAGCAAAATGAAGAAGGAGAAGGTGAGGAGCCCTCAAAAGATGTTAAAGAATAGTTGAAAAGTAGAAGTGAAAATTTGACATAAATTATATTTATATTACTTTTGAAAAAAAATAATTTTAAAATATGAAAAATATGAAACGTATAAAGAAATTTTATCCAATTTTATTTGTATCTGCCATAGCCATATTTGCAACGAGTTGTGGTGGTGATAAGGCACTGGTTTCTAAAGCTCAACGCTGGGCAGAAGAAGGAGTAAACCTAGATACAGCTGTTAAAGCTTTAAATGTAGCTGAAAAAGCCGAGGATACTAAAGACTGGGCTAAAACATATTATGTTAAAGGATTAACCTACGAAGCCATTGCAAATAGTGATAATCCTGAATTTGAAAATTTAAGCAAATATCCTTTATTTGAAGCTTTTGATAATTACAAAAAAGCATATAACATGGAAGGTAGCAATATGTATCAAGGGCCTATTGATGCTAAAATGCTTACTATGGCTAATCAATTTATAAATAAAGGAGTTGAAGCTTATCAAAACCAAGATTTAGAACAAGCATATAAATACTTTGAAAAATCACTGGAAGTTAAAGAAATGCCTGTTTTTGGTGGAGAAATTGACACTGCAATTATCTTCAATACAGGTCTTACTGCACAACGTATTGAAAAATATGATGAAGCTATTAATTATTATAAACAAGCTGCTGAATATGGCTATGGCGAAGGAGATACTTATGCCTTAATGGCTGAAACTTATAAAAGTAAAGGCGAAACGGATAAATATGTTTCTGCCTTAAAAGAGGGTTTTGAAAAATATCCTGGAAATCAAAGTTTATTAGGCTCCATAATTAATTATTATTTATTAGAAGCTGATGATTCAAAGGAAGCTTTTAAATATTTAAAATTGGCACGAGAAGGTGACCCTAATAATCCACAATTTTATACTGCAGAAGCCCATTTATATGATAAAATTGGAGAGAAAGAAAAAGCAAAAGAGAAATATAAAAAAGCCATTGAGATTGATCCTGAATTTTTCGAGGCATATTATAATTTAGGTGTACTTTATTTTAATGAGGGAGTTGCTTTAACTGACGAAGCAAATAAACTTACTGATAATGAGAAATACCTTAAGGCAAAAGAAAAAGCAGATGCTAAATTTAAAGAAGCATTGCCTTATATCGAGAAATCACATGAATTAGAGCCAAATGATAAAGGGATTATATCTACTTTACGAACTTTGTATTATCGATTAAAAATGACCGAGAAATACGAAGAGATTTCTAAGAAGATGGAAGAAGCTCAATAAATTTTTAAAAGGGGAGATTGATTAATTTCCCCTTTATTATAAAATTATCTATTTAACATAATATTAATTATAGGACATTTAAAGTAAATTTCGTAATAGTCTTGCAAAGCCTATTTAACATAATACCTGTTATCGAAACATCAATTGAATTCATAATCCTTCCCACAATCTGGCCCAAACATCCACCGGATGTTTGTCCTGTGGCAGATAAGTTAAATGGTCGAAAATAATAAGTTAAAATGTCGAATTTATATGTTCCTACTTATCCATTTTACAATCAATTATCCAAAATAATTTTAAATATTCAATTCTCAGCGAGTTGAATTAAATCTAACACTTATTTCTCGCACACGGACTATTGGTCATAAAAAAACCG
>CAZWPU010000340.1:0-1929 GCA_964635605.1 uncultured Bacteroidales bacterium
GTAAAAGGTGCTTTGGCAAATTCTGTCAATACCATAAGTGTTAAGCTCCTTTTAGAAGCAGGAATTGATTCAACCGTTCAACTGGCACATCAAATGGGAATTAAATCATCATTACCCGAAACACCTTCATTGGCGCTGGGAACAGGAGATGCATCATTACTGGAAATGTTGCAGGTGTATAGTGTTTTTATAAATGATGGTGCCACGGTTACCCCTCGTGTTATACGTCGGATAGAAGATGCGAATGGGAACTTGGTGTATACTGATCTGTTACACGAGCCTGGAGATTTTGTTATATCCAATAAAACAGCTCAGATGATGATTGAAATGCTAAAAGGGGTTGTTGACAGAGGGACCGCAAATGCCTTAAGGTCTGTTTGGAAATTTGACAGTGAATTTGCAGGAAAAACCGGAACAACACAAAACAATACCGATGCCTGGTTTATCGGGATGAACCCAAAGATTATTGCAGGGGTTTGGGTCGGGGGCGATAGCCCTGTGGTTCGGTTTAGAAATGCAACCTACGGACAGGGAGCCTATTCAGCATTACCTGTTTATGCCTATTTTTTCCAGGATATTTTTAATGATCCTAAATATAACTATCTTAAAAATTTATCTTTTAATATTTCTGATTCATTAAAATCAGCATTCGATTGTAATGACTTTGAAGAGTTAGTTAGAATTAAGTTTAAAGATGTATTAGAAAAGGAAGATATTTCCATTGGCGATTTTATTAGAAGTTTGTTTAGCAAAGAGAAAAAATCGAGCAAAAAGAAAAAAAAGAACTAATGCTTAGATGATGTTGAATTAAATAAACTTGCTTTTCTAAAGTTGATCCTGTTTTTTTAAGTAATCATTTCCCAAAAGCAGAAGATGTAGAGAGAAACGGCAAGAATAGCATCTGAAGTAATTATTAAGTAAGTATGTTGAGGGAATTTAATGATAAGCAATGATATAAAAAAACGCAGAAAAAATTGGATAAGAAAAAACGTAAATATTTTTAAGCTGTAGGGATTGTATTTTTTTGCACTTTCGAATCGTAAGCGGACAATTTCAGAAAAAGCTCTGGATAATCCGGTACTTTGGCAAGGCTTTCCGATAATTGTTTCACATGCCGATTTTATAGGATGATTATTTTTTTCAACAGAAAAAATGCCGGAATAAAGAAAGATAAGAAAAATTATTCCGGCAAAAGATAAATTAATGCTATGATATGGATGTTTTGGAAATTTTATATCCATTATTATTCATCTGTGGTATCGTCTTCAATTTCTTTTTGTGTTTTTTTTACCTCATCACTAAATTCTTTTAAAGCTTTTCCTGCTGCCCGACCAATCTCTTCCGCATTTTCTTCCGATACTTCTTCAATCTCTCCTTCCAACTCTTCCATAGCCTCTTCCAATTCTTTCATATCTTCTTCATCAAGATCTTCTTTCATTGCTTTTTCAATCTCTTTTCCTATTTTTTCAATTTTGGAAGGTGCATTTTTGAACATATAAATTTGCCAAGCAGCAATGGCGGTTCCAATAATTGAAATGATAAGTGCGGCAATAACTAAACCCTTTGCGGCATTTGCTTTATTGGCTTGTGAAAAGCCTATTGCACTTAGAACAATAGCAACTATTCCTGGCAAAATTGCCCAAACGCCTATACATGGGATAAATGAAATAATTAATGCAATTATTCCAAGAATAAGCCCTGCAATGCCAAGTCCCTGACCAGCATTTGATGTTTTGTTTTCTTCCATAATTAGTGTTTTTTAGTTCGTTTTATGTATCAAATATATAAAATTGACGGATATTGTACAATTAATGTTGCATGGTATGAATTTTTATTTAATTTTCTTTCGTTTTGTGGTTTTTTTAAAGTTTATGAATAAAATTATATTTTTATATAATCTTAAACTTTTATAATTGATTTTGATAATGA
>CAZWPU010000341.1:0-1929 GCA_964635605.1 uncultured Bacteroidales bacterium
TACCCAATTCAGGCGATGCATTATCTTTTATTTTACCCAGCTTGTTAATAATCCTATCAATACGATCAAAAATAAAAGGATACAACTTAACATTTATAGCCAATCGCTGTAAGTAGGGATATTTTTCTTCTTCCTGGCGGGCTTTAAAAAACTTCAGAATTGCTTTGATGGTTTCGAGCGAACGTTTAAGGTCAAATAATTCTTCGGGTAACAGGTACGTTCCTTCAACCCTTATTTTTTTTATGGCATCGGTAACATCGAAAAAATGATTTAATGGGAAATCCTCTTCCATTGCCATAATCTGCTTAAACTCATCTACCTGGCTTACCAGGGTTTGAATAAATGTATAATTTTTCGAAAAACGAATTTTATCCACACGGTTACGCCCAAGATTACTCAGGCAACCACCTTTAAGCATCTCCCGTATTCTATCAAACCCTATTTTATTTTCGAAATTTTCAGGATATAACACTTCCTTGTTATTTATCAAATTAACCTTGCAAAATTAACATTAAACCTGACGTATTCATAAATTAATATTTGATATTTTCCATTATCTGCATTACTTTTAAAATATTCAAAAAATCAATAACATGAATTTCAAAAAGCACAAAACAATCCTGTGGATTACCCTGTTTGCTGTGGCCATGGGAATATTCGAAGGTTCAGTCGTGGTCTATTTACGAGCACTTTATTATCCCGGAGGATTTTCTTTTCCTTTACAGCCTATGGAAAATTATATTGCGATTACAGAGCTTGTAAGAGAACTGGCATCGCTTTGTATGCTTTTTAGTGTTGCTATTATAGCCGGCAAAAACTTTTCGCAGCGATTTGCATGGTTTATTTACACTTTTGCCGTTTGGGATATTATTTATTATATCCATTTATGGTTGTTTTTAGGATGGCCGGAAAGCTTAATGACCTGGGATATTTTATTTTTAATCCCTGTTACCTGGACAGGGCCGGTAATTACTCCGGTTATTATCTCTGTTTTAATGATTATTCTTTCGATGATGATATATCATTTTAATTTAAAAACAGGATACAAAACCAAAATCATTAAAAAAGAGTGGCTTTTACTGATTTCAGGAGCTTTTATTGTTTTCTTATCGTTTATTTGGGATTATTGCAATTTTTTAGTCCGGAACATCTCCATAAAAGAAATTCAACATAAATCATTCAGCGATAAACTTTTTGATTTATCGGTACAATATATTCCCTGTAAATTCCCGTGGTTAATTTTCATAACCGGAGGGTTGGTACTCATGTATACATTTTGGATTTATTACCAAAGGAATCAAAAGCACTTAAAAATCCGTTGATTTTAGTTTTCGGGCCGTTTTCTTATGAACCAAAGAATGGCAAATATTGCTACTCCAACTAAGAATAAGATCACCCTGGCCCAAAAGCTTCTGACATCAGATGATACAATAATGATATCCCCTAAAAATGCGAGGATAAACCCTACGGTAAATCCTGTTAAAAAACGATGTCTCATTTTGTTTTTATTTAATTTATTATTTTTTACAAATTACAATAAAGAATCATCAAAAAAGAAAGCCTGCTAAAATAAAAGGCCTTCCATGTTAAAAAGAATATTTATTTTTTAATTCCTAATTGTTGAAACATAAATGCATATTCCATGGCATATTCTTTTAAAGCTTCAAATCTACCGGAAGATCCGCCATGTCCTGCTTTCATATTCGTATGCAACAATAATACATTATTATCAGTTTTTACATCACGCAATTTTGCCACCCATTTGGCCGGTTCCCAGAATTGCACTTGCGAGTCATGTAAACCTGTTGTTACAAGCATTGCCGGGTAATCCTGTGCTTTCACTTGGTCGTATGGCGAGTAGGAGAGCATATACCCATAATATTCTTCAACTTTCGGATTTCCCCATTCATCAAATTCGCTAGTGGTTAG